>JANXSB010000506.1 GCA_025352865.1 Chthoniobacter sp.
CGGCGCGACTCGCGGCTCATACCCGCCGGGTTGTTCGCGAAAAGGATCGGCTCGCCCGCGGCGCGGCATTGCACGCCCTGATACACGCTCGGCAGAAAGCCCGAGCCCCACAGCGATTTGCCGCCCGTGGGATCGCTGCCCCCGCTGAGCATGACCACAAAGCCCGGCAGATCCTGATTCTCCGAGCCGAGCCCGTACGTCAGCCACGAGCCCATCGCCGCCGAGCCGCTGCGCATGTTTCCCGTGTAGAGGAAAAGCTCCGCCGGCGCGTGGTTGAACTGATCCGTGTTCATCGAGCGGATCAGCGCCACGTCGTCCACGATGTTGGAAAAGTGCGGCAGCATCTCGCTCACCCATGTGCCCGCCTTGCCGTGCTGCGCGAATTTATACGGCGATCCGAGCAGCTTCGGCTTGCCCTTGATGAAGGCGAAAGTCTCGCCCTTCATCAGCTCATCCGGGCAATCCTCCATGTGGTGCTTCACCAGCTCCGGCTTCCAGTCGAAGAGATCGTGCTGCGGCGGTGCCCCGCTCATCGCGAGATAGATGACCGCCTTGATCTTGCTCGGCAGCGGGGCCGCTTTCGGCGCGAGCGGATTTTGCGCATCGGCGGCGAAGCCTTTGCCCATCAGGCTTTGCAGGGCGATGGCCCCGAGGGAAAACTTGCCGGCATCGGCGAGAAATTCGCGGCGCGACTGCGCGCGGGCGTGGGTGAGGCGGAGATTCATGGTGAAAGAATGGGATCAGCTTTTCGTCAGCACGGCGTCGAGATTGAGGAGGACATTCGCGACCACCGTCCACGCGGCCATCTCGGCGGCGTCGGCGTTGGCGGGGAGCGGGCCGAGCGGTTCGGTCGCGAGTTTTGCCGCGGCGGCAGCGTCGGCGCGATAGCTGGCGAGTTCGCTTTCGTACAAAGCGGCGAGCGCCTGCACTTGCGCGTCCACGGGCGGGCGGGCGGTGCAGAGCTTGAGCGCGAAGCGCAGCCGCGCCGCAGTGTCCGCGCCGCCTTCGCGCACGATGCGCCGGGCGAGCGCCTGCGCGCATTCCACGAAGACGGGATCGTTCATCGTCACGAAGGCTTGGAGCGGCGTGTTCGTCGGCAAACGCCGGACGGTACAAGCTTCGCGGCTCGGCGCGTCGAAGGTCGTCATGCTCGGATACGGCATCGTGCGCCGCCAGAATGTGTAGAGCCCGCGGCGGTGGCCGTCCTCGCCTTGCGAAGTCGGATAGGCGTTCTGCCCGCCGTTGAAAGCGACATTCCACAGCCCCGCCGGCTGCGGCGGATAGACGCTCGGCCCGCCCATTTTCGGCGAGAGAAGTCCGCTCAAGGCAAGCGCCTGATCGCGCACCGCCTCGGCATCCAACCGCCGCCGCGGCGCGTGCGCGAGCAGCCGGTTGCGCGCGTCTTTCTCCAGCATCTCCGGCGTCACGCGCGACGACTGGCGGTAGGTCGCGCTCGTCACGATGAGCTTCAGCAGCGCCTTCATATCCCAGCCGAGCCCCGGCTGCGCGGGATCGCCGGACTTCGGCGATTCAAACGCGACGGCCAGCCAGTCGAGCAATTCAGGGTGGCTCGGAAGCGCGCCCTGCGTACCGAAATCCTCCTCGCTCTCGACGATGCCCACGCCGAAAAGCTGCGACCAAAAGCGGTTAACCGCGACGCGCGCGGTCAGCGGATTCGCCGGATTCACGATCCAGCGCGCGGCGGCGAGCCGGTCCACTTTCGTCTCCGGCGGAACGAATGACGCAAACGCCGAAAGCAACTGCGGCTCCACCTTTTCATTCGGCGTGAGGTAGTTGCCCTTGTTCAAAACATGCGTCTCGCGGCGCTTGTCCGCGGCGAGTTCGCGCATCACCGGCAGGCCCACAGGCTTGATGGCGGCAAGCTCCGCGCGCTTCGCGGAAAGCTGCGCGTTCATCGCGGCGAAGTTTTTCGACAGCGGCCGGAAATACGCCGCCAGCTCCTCGCGCTGCTTCGGCTCCCGCTCGCTCGGCTCCAGCGCGAGGATCGCGCGGAGGCCTGCTGGCAGCTCGCGCACGGGCGGCGCGGCGCTCGTGGCGGAGAGGCGGAAACGGCCAAGCGTGTGCTTCGTCCCGTAGTTCTGCTGGAGCGTGAAAATGAGCACCGCCGGCGCATCGGCCGGAGCCGCCGTCTCGAAGACCGCCGCGTGCGCCTTGCCCAGTTCCGGCGCGAACGCCCAGCCCGTTTTTCCGTCGCCATCGAGGGCTTTCGCGGCGGTGAAACCTTCCTGCTGAAAGTCCGCGCTCGCATTGCGCAGCGCCACAGCCTTTCCCTCCATCGGCCCCACGGCCACGCTCGGCTGCGGCGGCTGGGCGACAGTCTCCTCCCACGCCTCCTTGCGCGCCGCGTCGAGGATGCCCACGCGGAAATTCGCGAGCCGCACGCCGACATTGCCGTCCGTGCGATTCCACACCACCACACGATCCACGTCCGCATCCGCGCCGAGATCCACCTCCCACCACGGATCCTTGTCCTTGCCCGTGTGGCTCACGGACTGGCCTTTGAAAAAGTCGCCGTCGGTTTTCCCATCAATCGCGCGCTGCGCATCGCCGCCGAAATCCGTGCTCGACTGCGTGGCCGTCCCGCGCCGCGCCACGTTCTCGCCTTTGCTGAAAACCTCGACCTCGGCGAGCGCGAGTCCGTTGTCCGCTCCCGGAAGCGTCACCCGCACGAACCGCCCGCGAACCGGCCTGGCATCAGCCTTCACGGCGTTCACGAGGATCTGCGTCAGGACCGCGTTGCCGCTGTCCGCGCGGCCCGGCCCGTGGCCTGGGAGCGAGTCATCCGGCAGCGCCTCGATGCGAAATGCGGTGATCTTTTCACGCCCATCGGCGCGGACTTTGATCGTGTAAGTCTCCGCATCCGGCCTCTCGCCGGTCGCGAGCACCGAGCCGTCGGGCCGCGCGGTCAGCACCGTGCCGTGCTCGGTCTTCGCGCCCACGGTCGCGAGCGGCTGCCATGTCACCGCACGCAGCATCTGCGCCTCCCACTCGTGCTGCTCCGCCTCGAGTTCCGGCGACGACGCCGACGCCTTCGCCTCCAGCGCGGCGATCTCTTTTTTCAGCGCGTCCATCTTCGCCGTTTGCTCCGGCGTCGGCACCGGCATCGTCGGTGCCTCGTCCTCGCGGTCGCTGTCCTCGGTCTGATTGAAGACGCCGTAAAACCCGTAGTAATCCTTGTGCGAGATCGGGTCGAACTTGTGCGTGTGGCACTGCGCGCAGCCGACCGTCAGCCCCATCCACACCTGTCCCGTCGTGGCGATGCGATCCTTCACCGCCGCCACGCGATACTCCTCGTCGATGGTGCCGCCCTCCACATTCGTCATCGTATTCCGGTGAAAAGCGGTCGCCACCAACTGCTCGCGAGTCGGCTCTGGCAAAAGGTCTCCGGCGAGCTGCTCGATGGTGAACTGATCGTAAGTCAGGTTGCGGTTGAAGGCCCCGATGACCCAGTCGCGATACGGCCAGATGTTCAGGCGAAACTTGTCCGACCCGTAGCCCGTCGAGTCCGCATAGCGCGCGAGATCGAGCCACAACTTCGCCCACCGCTCGCCGTACGCGGGCGACGCTAGCAGCCGGTCCACGACTTTCTCGTAGGCGTTCGCGCTTTGATCGCCCACGAACGCATCCACCTCCGCGGGCGTAGGCGGCAGGCCGTTGAGATCGAAAGACAGCCGCCGGATGAGCGCGTGGCGGTCCGCCTCGGGCGACGGTTTCAGCCCCGCCGCATCGAGCCGCGCGCGGATGAAAGCGTCGATGGAATTCCTGACTCCCGACACCTGACCACCGACCGCCGGCACCCCCGGCCGCTCCGGTTTTTGAAACGACCAGTGCGGCTTGTACTCCGCGCCCTGTGCGATCCATTTTTTCAAAAGCTCGATCTCCGCCGCGCTCAGCGCGTGATCCTCCTTCGGCGGCGGCATCACTTCGTCCGGGTCCTTCGAGGTGATGCGCGCCACCAGCACGCTCGCCTTCACATCGCCCGGCACGATCGGGCGTCCGTCCTCGTGCTCCTTCAGCGCCTCCTCCCGGAGATCGAGGCGCAGCTTGGCTTTGCGGGCCTTTTCATCCGGCCCGTGGCACTGGAAACACTTCGCCGAAATGACCGGGCGGATGTCGTAGTTGAAATCCACCTTCTCACCCGCGCGCAGCGGCAGAGAGCCGGCGGCGGCGAGGGCTGCGAGTGTGGGGAAAACGGATTTCATGGCGGGCCGGACTTTCGCGGATGCCGCAAAAGTTTCAATGCCCGTCAACCCGTACGCTGCTTCCGGCTTAGGAAAGCGCGGTGGATAGCGTCGCTCCGCGCGCCATGCGAAGCCCGCCGCCGCAGGCGCACTTTTCCCCCACGCGGGAAAATGGTGGGCGCTGCGCGCGGGCTGGGGGCATGGCGCGCGGAGCGACGCCATCCACCATCCGCGGCAGCATCGACCAGTTTCGCGAAACTCAATGGGCGGATGAGGAAGAATCGGACACTGTTTTCGGCGGATGAAATAGTTGGGAATTCTTCTCGCCGTTCTGCCGAGGGGGGCGGTACACACGCCTCTACCCTTCCGCGGTTTGCCGTGCGGCCCAGTCCGGGCGCACGCGCTATTCGAGACAAACGGGAATGGTCATCTCAGGCCATCAAGTCTCTGCCGCGCGTCTCATCCGCGCCCTTTGCGCCAGTCCGCATCGGCACCGCTCCGGGTCTGAAACGAAATCCTCCCAACTCCACACTCTCCCCAAGCTGCCGCGATGGCGGCGCGGGGCTTCCACAAAGAACCATCGCTAAAGCAAAACCAACATCGAACGACACAAATGAAAGCAACCACCACAACGAAACTCGGAATCACGCTGGCCGGAGTGCTCGCGCTCATATCCATTCCCGGACGCATTCACGCAAACCCTCCGCAATACACCGTCACCGACCTTGGCACGATAGGCGGAATCTCCAGCGTGGCCGTGAGCATCAACGCTTCAGGAACAATCGCCGGCCAATCGGACATCAGCGGCAACAGTAAGTACCATGCTGTGAGGTGGACGGGGACGACACCGACCGACCTGGGCACCCTCGGTGGCTCCAACAGCGCGGGCAGTAGTATCAATGCCTCCGGGCAAATTGCTGGCCGATCATACATCACGGGCGACACCGCCTATCATGCAGTGGTGTGGAATGGCACGACGCCGACCGATTTAGGCACGCTTGGGGGCACCCAAAGTGTTGCTTGGGGCATCAATGCCATTGGCCAAGTCACGGGCGATTCCTTTACCACGGGCAATACCGGCGATCATGCGGTGGTGTGGAATGGCACGACGCCAACCGACCTAGGCACCTTGGGGGGCTCCTACAGCTATGGTTTGAACATCAACGACTCAGGTCAGGTCGCGGGCTATTCCTACACCGGCGGAGATACCTCAGTTCATGCGGTGCGGTGGTCGGCGACGACCACAAACGGCATCGCGGGCACGCCAGCCGACCTAGGCTCGCTCGGCGGCGATAGCTACGGCTATGGTATGAATGCCAGCGGGCACATTGCGGGGTATTCCTACCTCTCAGGCAATACTGGTGCCTATCATGCGGTGCTGTGGACAGGGACGACGCCGCAGGACCTCGGCACCCTCGGCGGCACC
>JANXSB010000513.1 GCA_025352865.1 Chthoniobacter sp.
CGAGCGCAGCGAGGCGGCGGGCAAGAGTAGGCATCCGCAAGCACCCACCACCTCGCTGCGCTCGCCCGGCGGACGGCACGGAGTGCCCATCCCTATCCACCCTCACCGGGCGTTTTGCCGGGCCAGCGCGCGAGGCTTTCCTCGTGAAAATGGCGTGCGCGCCGCAGCTTGCGGAACAGGCCGTAGCGCGGGCTGAAAAGGTACGCGGCAAAAAAAATGAGACCGAGCACGAGGACGATGCACGCGCCGGACGGGAGGTTCAGCCGGTAGGAAACGAGCAGCCCCGTGCAGGAGCCAGCCATGCCGATGAGTCCCCCGCCCCACAGCATCGCGGGATACGAATCGCAGAGCAGATAGACCGTGGCCGCGGGGGCGATGAGCAGGCCGAGGAGCATGATGACGCCGATGGCTTGGAGCGAGGCGATCATCGTGAGCACGAGCGCGATCATGAGGACGAAGTTGAGCAGGTTCACGCGGATGCCCTGGCTCGCGGCGACCGTGGGATCGAACAGCGTGAGGAGCAGCGGACGCTGGAGCGCGGCGAGCAGCGGCACGACCACGAGGCTGATGCCCCAGATCATCCACAGGTCGGTGTTGGAAAGGCCGAGGATGTTTCCGAAAAGATAATGCACGAGCGAGACGCGCACTTTCACAAAGCTGATGAGCACCACGCCGAGCGAAAACGCGACGGTGTAGAGCACGCCGAGCGCGGTGTCCTCCTTCAGCCGCGAGCTGCGCGCGATGAGCTGCGCGCCCACCGCCACGATGAGCGCCGCGACGAGCGCGCCGAAGAACAGCCCCATCGGCGCGAGCCCGAAAATCATGAACCCCACGGCCAGCCCCGGCAGCAGCGAGTGCGACAGCGAGTCCGCCATCAGCGCCAGCCGACGCAGCACGATGAACGCGCCGAGAAACCCGCCGGTGAAACCGATGAGCGCGCCGCCGACAAAAACGCGGCGCATGAATTCGTGGTGAAAAGGTTCCGTGAGCCAGTCCATCAGGTCAGTCGAGTGAGCCGCTCACATAAGTCCCATAGGTCACATAGGTCATATCAGTCGTGCGTGTGGCCGTGGTGGTGATGATGCGCCGCTGGCCCCGCAAACGTCGGCGTGTCGTAGGTTTTGCGGAGATGCGCGTCGGTGAAGACTTCGCCGATGCTGCCGGCGGCGATGAGTTCGCCATTGAGCAGGATCGCCTCGTCAAAAATCTCCCGCACGCTCGCGAGATCGTGGTGCGAGGCGATGATGAGTTTCCCCTGGTCGCGCAGCCCGCGGAGGAGCTGCTTGAGATTGTCCTGCGTCGGCTTGTCGAGGCCGGTGAAAGGCTCATCGAGCAGGAAGACATGCGCCTGCTGCGCCAGCGCGCGGGCGAGGAAAGCGCGCTGCTGCTGCCCGCCGGAAAGCGCGCTGATCTGCCGCTGCGCGAGCGGTTCGAGGTGCATCGCGGCGATGGCTTCGTCCACCGCTTTCTCATCCTCCCGCCCATAGCTGCGCCACCAGCCCACGCGCAAATACCGGCCCATCTCCACGAGCCCGCGCACGGTCGTTGGAAAATCCCAATCAATCGCCTCGCGCTGCGGCAAGTAGGCGAAATCGCGCGTCGCGCCCTGCACCTCGTGCCCGTGAAAGGCGATGCGCCCCGTCTCGCGCGGGAGCAGACCGGCGAGCGCCTTGAGCAACGTGGATTTGCCCGCGCCGTTCGGCCCGAGCAGCGCCACGCACTGTCCGCAGCCGACCTCGAACGCGATGTGATGCAGCGCGGGAATACGGTTGTAGCTCACCGTGAGATCGCTCACCGCGAGCCCGTGCGTCGTGCTGATGGCGGCGCGCAGGGTCATGGGAAAGCCACCACTTCCTCCGTGCTCCCCTGCCCCCAGATGCTGTGTTCATGGGCATCGCCAGCCGGATCGGTCAGCACCGCGCGCATCGCCGCGAGCGGTGCGTCGGCGGGCCATTCGATTTGAAACTGAAGCTCAATCCCCGCGTCGGGATACGCGAGCTTGAGCGCACGCTCCATCTCCGCAGTCGGCGCACTTTCGCTCCACACTTCCTTTCCGAGATGCAACACCTTCACCGATTTCGGCACGAGCGTGAAAGCCAGACGCAACCCGATTTCCTTCGCTGCGACCACCGCCGCCTTCGGCTGCTCGCGCGGCGCATCGCCCGCATTCGTCAACTGCCGCAGCGGCCAGCCGAGCGCGAGGATCGCGAGGAAAGCGAGCAGCGCCCGCAGCAGTGGGGAGCCGCGCATTTACTGGAGCGCCTTCACGATCGTCTCGACGTTGTGCCGGTACATCCCCTCGTAAGTCGCCGCCTCGCCCTCACCCAGCCCATCCGCATGCAACTCGCCGCCCAGCTTCGCCCCGCTCTCTTTGGTGATCTCCTTGAGCACTTTCGGGTTCTCGATCTTCTCCGGAAAAATCGCCTTCACGCCCTGCGCCTTGATCGTCGCGATGATGTCCGCCACTTTTTTCGACGACGGCTGATCCGCGCTCGAAAGCCCCTCGATGGCGTAGATCGTGAACCCGTTCTCCTTCGCAAAATACTGAAACGCATCGTGCGACGTGACCAGCTTCCGCTGATCGCGCGGCAGCTTCGCCAGCTCCGTCTTCGCCCATTTTTCCAGAGCATCGAGCTTCGCCAGATACTTCGCCGCATTGTCGGTAAAGAGTGCCGTGTCCGCCGGACTCTTCGCGATCAAAGCATCGCGCACCACCTTCACCGCCTTCCGCATGTTCGTGATGCTGTGCCACCAGTGCGGATCCTCCACGATCTTGTTCGGGTCGTTTTCCGCCTTCATCTTGAGCGACGCGAACCCATCGCCCACCTCGATCACCGCGCCCTTCGTCCCCGTGCTTTCCTTGAGTTTCCCCACGTAGCCTTCCATGTGTTTTGCGGAAAGCAGGATCACCTGCGCCTCGCCCACCGCCTTCAAATCCGCCGGCTTCGGCTCGTACTCATGCGGATCCACGCCCGGCTTTACATGCCCCGTCACCACCACGCGGTCGCCGCCCACCTGCTGCGCGACTTCCGTGAGGATCGTCGAAAAACTCGACACCCGCAGCTTGCCCTGCGCGGAGGAGGAGATCGTGAGCGCGAGCAGCGTCAGCAGGGAAAGAGCGTGGGCCTTCATGCCGCGGACAATAGGAAACCCGCGGAGCGCGGCAAGCGCATTGCACAGACTAGGCATCCCCCCGCACGGTGCTTATCCGCCGCGCACGCTCCTCTGCCGTGGTCGCCGTCGGAAGCCCAGCACCCCCACACACAGCAGAGCCAGAACCCCCGGCTCAGGTGCTGTGGCAACGGTTTGACCAGCCGCAATCGGGGCGCCGCTCTCGTTCTCGTAGGCCCATGAAATGATTTTTCCCGGACCGATATTGCTGACCTGCACCTGGATCCAACCGTAGTAGTCCGGCCCGCTCACCGTGGAGCGAAAAGTAACTCCAAGGTAGCCCGGCGCGTTCAACCCAAACAAGCCGGAGCCAATGCCAAAGTGCGTGCTCGATCCGCTCTCGCCAGCCACGAAGTTACTGCCGATGCCGATGGGCGTGCCCGGTGACAGATTCATGATCCGATCTGTGCCGGTGATCACGGGGCGCAGCAGCGGACTGTTGGCGATGTCCACGCCGCCAAAGAATGGATTGAGCCATGGCGCAGTGGCCCAGTCCGCGGGAAATGCCCCCGCCGTCGCTCCGGTGTCGAGACGGAGATACTCGCCTTCCGAGTCGAGCGGGATCGGGACATCCTGCTGACTGCTGTAAACAATGGTCGCGCGGGTGACAGATGTCGCCGCCACGAGCACGAGTAAGAAAAGAAGGAGGGATCGGGATTTCACGGTGGGGGTAGTGGGTGCTGTGGAAAATGGACGCAGCTTTAGGGAGCTATGCTCACCTGGACGCGGAAAAAGCGCGCCTTCTTTCCGTTCACAAAGGGCGGATAAGGCACGCTGACGGTCTGGTAGGTGCCGTCGTCCGCCAGCACCGTGGGCACGGCCACGCTCGCCGTCCAGCTCAGCAGGTTCGCGCTGAACTGCACGGTGTAGGTAAGACCGGACGTCAGGTAATCCACCCGGCGGACAAACAGCGCGCGGTAGTCAATGCCTGTGGCACTGCTTTCAAATACCGTGATGGGCTGGCCGTTCGCGATGATCGCCCCGCTGCCGGCCAGGGTGCCATTGTATTGCAGAGGGCCGGTACTGTTGACCGTGGGATTGGTGCCAAAGGCGAATTCGAGCAGGTTAATGATGCCATCGTTGTCGAAGTCCTCGCTGTTGCCGGTGTTCAGCGTGGCGTTGCCAAAGTAAGTCTGCCGCCAGCTCTCGATGGGACTCAGGCGTGTCACCACCACCGTATAGGTTTTCGTCGTGATGCCGTCCTGGGCGGTCACGGCAGTCGTCACCGTGTTACTCCCCACATTAAGACTAAGGAACGCACTGGCATTGCTGGCGACGGCTGTCCCATTGACCTTCACTGTCGCCGTGCCGTCGGCCACCGTCGGAGTCACGGCGAGAGTGGTCGTCGTATTCAGGACGTTGGCCGTGTAGCTGGTAGTGCCGCTGGCAAAAACCGGCGCAAGGGTTCCCGCGCTAAGAGCAAGGCCCGAGAGGTTCGCGTTCGTGGACACGATGACATTCACAATCGCCGCCGAGCTGGGAACGCCATTGGTGAACACCGTGGCCAGCGCATAGCCCGGCGGGAAGTTGCCGAGCGGAGCCGCGGCAAAAGCCGTGTTGGACCAGTTCGAGCCAGCATCGGACAAAAGGTAACTGCTCTGCGTGCCGTCCAACTGGCGCAACTGCACCACCGGGAAGTTGGTGGAAGAGTCTAGCGACGCTCCGCTGGACGCTCCCGACAAGCCCCTGAAATTGGAGCCGCTTAAGGTGAGCTTTCCACCTGGTTGCAGCGGAGAGTTGGTCGCGGTGATCTGCGGCTGCCAGCCAGCGGCAAAGCCCAAGCCTGTATCGTACAACTCAGAACTGGAAAGGGAACTGCCGTTATAGCCACCGGCGGTAAGAATCCTGCCGCTGGGCAGCAATGTGGCGGTGTGAGAATTCCGCGAGGCAACCATGCCTCCTGTGGCCGTCCACGTCCCGCTGGCAGGGTCGAATAATTCCGCACTCGTTAGATAGGCGCTTCCAAAGCCACCGGCGACCAATACCTTGCCATTGGGCAGCAGCGTGGCGGTATGCGCATAGCGGGCGGTGGCCAGGCTCCCGGCTGCCGTCCAGGTACCACTCGCTGGATTATACAATTCCGAACTGGCCAGCGAACTGGGATTGCTGCCTCCGGCAATCAGTACTTTGCCGTTAGGCAGCAGCGTGGCGCTATGGTACTGGCGGGTCGTGGCGAGGCTCCCGGTGGGTGTCCATGTTCCGGTGGCTGGGTCATACAATTCCGCACTCGCGAGATAGCTTCCATTATATCCCCCGACGACCAGCACCTTGCCATTAGGCAAAAGCGTGGCTGCGTGCAGTTGGCGTCCAGTGGCAAGGCTCCCGGTGGGTGTCCATGTTCCGGTGGCGGGATCGTACAATTCCGCACTGGCAAGATACGCACTGCCATTGTATCCGCCCGCGACCAGCACCTTCCCATTGGTCAGCGAGGTTGCGGTCGTATAGTACCGCGCGCTGCCCAGGTCGGCCGTTGGCGACCACACGGCCGTGGCTGGGTCGAATACCTCGGAAGCGGCGAGCCCGATCCCGCCGCTGTGTCCGCCCGTCACCAGCAGTTTGCCCGTGGGCAGCAACACCGCCGCACCACCTATTCTGCTGTTAGCAAGATTTCCGGCCGTGGTCCAGTTCCCGCTGGCCGGATCATACAACTCTGTACTGGCCAGGTATAAGGTGCCGTTGTAACCCCCTGCCACGAGCACCTTCCCGTTGGGGAGCAATTTGGCAATGTGGTTGCTCCTCGAGTTAGTAAGGAAGCCGGTGGTGTTCGCCCAGAAGCCCGCCGCGGAGTCATATAGTTCGCAGGTGGCAGTCCCGCCACCGGCGATGAGCAGCCTTCCATTCGCCAGCAAGGTCGCGCCATGGCGCGTGTGAAAGGCGACGGATGAACCGGTGGCCGTCCAAGTTCCGGTAACATAGTCGTAAAGCTCGGCCGAGTCGCTGCTGCCTCCCGCGACCAACATCTTGCCATTGGGCAGCAGGGAAGCCGAGTGGCCACTGCGCGCGACAGTCATAGAACCGGACGCGCTCCAAGTGCCCAAAGACGAATCGAACAGTTCTGCGGTGGCATATCCAGTGGAGCCATTGAGGCCACCCGCCACCACCACTTTCCCATTGGGCAGCAACGTCATGGAATGGTAATAGCGCGCCGTGATCATGTTACCCGTGGTGTTTGTCCAGATGCCCGTCGCGGGGTCATAAAGCTCAGAGCTATTGATAGCGCCGTTGGAATAGCCGCCGGCGACGAGTACCTTGCCACCAGGCAAAAGGGCTGCGGTCGCAAGGTAGCGCGCTGTATTCATGGAATTGATGACTGTCCAGGTCCCAAGTGAGGGGTCATACAATTCCGCCGTATTAAGCTCTTGGCCGTTGGAACCACCAGCGACCAGCACCTTGCCATTGCCCAGTAAGGTGGCCGTGTGGTTGTGTCGGAAATAGTTCAGCGAACCCGTGGCCGTCCAGACGCCTGTGGCTGGGTCGTACAGCTCCGCGCTGGAAAGGCCAAAGGAGCTCGTGGGTCCGATGCCGCCGACCACCAGCACTTTGCCATTAGGCAGCATCGTGGCTGTAGCGTAGAAGCGAGCCGTGGCCAGGGAACCCGTAGCCGTCCAGGCTCCGGTGGCGGAATCATACAGTTCGGCGGTGGCCATGGCGGAGTTGAGGGCACCGGCCACAGTCCCACCAGCGACCAGCACCTTTCCATTGCCCAAAAGAACCTCGGCATGATTTTCGCGCGCCGCACTCAGCGCCCCGGTGCTGGTGAAAGGCACGACTGGGCCCGCCCGCGTCACGGCCATCGAATAGCTTTTGGTGGTAATGCCGTCCTGAGCCGTGACCACGGTGGTGATCGTGTTAGTCCCCACACTGAGGCTGATAGCTCCGCTGGCGCTGCCGGAGGCGACAGTCACTCCGTTGACTTTCACCGTCGCCGTGGGGAAGGCGACCGTTGGGGTAACGGTGATGGAGGTCGTCGCATTGGTGACGCCGGCGGTATAGCTCGTAGTGCTGGCAGAGAAGGCGGGGACGAGTGTGCCGGCGCTGGGGACGAGGTTGGAAAGATTCGCGTTGTTACTCAGCGTAGTGAAGGTCAGGTCACCACCGTTGGTGGTTCCGTAGCCGTTGGCACCATTGACGCGGAAGTGGTAGAGGGTGCCCGGAGCAAGGCCGTTCAGCACCGCGACGCTGGCCACGGCGCTGGTGCCCGCAACGGACGCCGGCGTGCCCGCGACGGTGGTGGTGTAGCTCGTGGTGAGGCCATAGCTAAAGGAAACCGCGGTGATACTGGCATTCGGGTTGACGCTGCCGTTCAAGGTTGCGGTAACGCCGGTGACCGCGGTGGCCGCGAGAGTGGTGACCGCAGGTGGGTTTCCCGCCACATCGAACCCATTGCTATCGCCAAGATGTCCGGCACCGTCATCGGCGCGGAGTTTCATCTGAACGGCTCCCTGCAAAACACTCACATTCCCCGACCAGACACCGGCGACGAAACTGCCGGATACCGTGGGCGTGATCGTGACTGGTGAGAAAGCTGAGGGAAATGGGATGATTAACCCAGGGTTGATCGTTCCCAGGCCCGGCGTCGCGGTGATCCAGTCCGCCGCCGTGCCGCCGTCGGAGTTGCCGATGCGCGAGTAACCAAAGGCCGTGTTTGTCGGGGCTGTTATAGGGGAACCTGTCCACTGCGAGGCTGGAATCGTGGAGGGCGAAATGATACTGGCGGGTGTGGCTGCCGCAGCGCAGACAAAATCCACAGCATTGCCCAGGGCATCCCGCAGCAGCACCGCCGTGTGGGAACTGCTCGATGAAGTCCAATTGATATTGATTCCGTAAAAGAAAAGGGGGAACGCGCCGGGAGCTGTCCCAAATTCCTGAAGGCGGAAGATCTGTCCGGCGGCACAAGTCGTTCCCGCGGGAATGGTGAACACCGTGTTGGGAGTCGGCCAGACAGCATCGTCATCGTATATGTAAATCTTCCACCCCGAAACATCGACCGCCACAGTGCCGACGTTCATAAACTCTATTTCATCCGGCGTGTTCGGATTGATTTCCGTAATCACGATGCCCGATCCCGCGCCGCTACCCACCGTGCCGCTCAGAGCAGCCGTGCCATTGAAACTGCCGACCGTGTTATTCCCCGCATCCTGCGCAGTCACTGTCACACCAAACTGAGCGTTCTTAGACTGCGGACTGGCTACCGCATTCCATGCGAAATGGTGCAGCGATCCGGCGGAAACATTAAAGGCGTTACTCGCGCCGGTGTGCCCCGCGCCGTCACTCACCGTGAGCACCACATTGCTGTCAAAGGTGCTCACCGTCACGCTGCCCGTCCAGACACCGCCTACAAACGCGGTCGTGGTGCTAGGTTCAATGACATCCGTGTCTGTGGCGGAAACAACCTCCGTGCTTAAAGGGGTAATGGCATCCACGCCGCCGTCGCCAGCCGCGCTCAGCCCCGGCATGCCGGCATAGCTTCCCATAGTCACGCCATTCACATCCTGTGCCGTAATAGTAACGCGAAACGGCACCCCGCGGATTTGTGAAGAGGCGATACTGGCGACGGCAAAATGATGTACGTCATTGTCGCGCACACTCGTCGCGCCGCTGCCATTGATGAAGCCCGCGGCACTGGCGGCAATCGTCACGACCGCCGTTCCGTCGGTTAAGGCATTGTCCGGCGCGGTGAGCGTGAAGGTCGCGGAAGTCGAGCCCGCGGGAATGCTGACGGCAGCAGGCACGGTGAGCCGCGAGGTGGTGTCCGATGAAAGCGCAACCGAGAGCGCGGTCAGAAGCGTGCCCGAAATAGTAACTGAACCGCTGCCCGTTCCACCCTCGGTAACGGAGGCAGGCAGCGATACCGTGAGGTTCAGGCTTTCATTGTCGAAGATGCTGATGGTGGCTGTGCCATCGGTCCAGTTTGCGACATGCGCGGTAATGGTCGCCGCATGGGTGCCATTGATCTTGCTGTCGTCTAGCACCGTGATCGTAAAGTTTACGGACGTTTGACCCGCCGGAATCGTGACCGTTGCCGGCACTTGCAGCGCGGTCGTGTCGCTGGAAGTCAAAGTCACCGCCACGGCGCTGGCCGGCGCGGCGCTGACGGTGAGCGTGCCCTGGACGGCGACGATGCCCTCGGTGGTCGAAACGGGTGCGCCGACTGCGAGCGTCGCGGTTTCATTGTCCTGCACCGCGATGTTTTTGGCATCTGAACCCAGACTGGCAGTGGTCGCGCTGATTGTGGCGGTTTGCGTGCCATCCAGCACCACGTTATCCAGGATGGTCAGATTAAAGGTCGCGCCGGTCTGTCCGGCTGGAATAGTAACAATGGCCGGCACGTTCACTTTGGAGATGTTATTGGAGGTCAGCGACACGACGACGGAAGCCGCCTGCGCGGCGATCAAAGTGACGCTACCCTGGCCCGCCAGCACGCCGTCTCCTTCGGTGGCGACGCTAGGAATGAGCAGGCGCAGGGAAAAAGTCGGATAAGTGTCGAAGTCACTCGCCACGTAATCAGCCGGGACACCCAGACCTTGCGAGAGACCGATCAATCCGTCCGTCGCCGCGATACCGAGGCACGTCAGGCGAATCCGTCCGTCAAAGAACATTTCGACCTGAAAGTTGTTTGCATTGGTGGTGTTGTATTCCGGCACGTTCTGCCAGGTCACGGCGATGCGATCTGCCAACTGCCGCCAGTTGACCGTGCCCGCCGAACTGGGGTTGAGATCGTCGAACAATGCGGAGATGCGCGGCTGATTGAAATGAGCGCTGAGCGATTCGTCGAGGGTCGAGTCGCCGGAAGTGAATGTGATATAGCCATTGCTGCCCACGTAAAACGTGGTGTAGCCGGTTCCGTAAAGCTTCACGCTCACGCCGCCGGCAGGTGTCACCTGAAGATAACTGTCATCCGAGAGCGCCAGCGTGGTGCCGCCCGTCGGATCTGTGGGAAAGCTCGTGGCCGCCGCGCGCAGCACGGAGTAAAAATTACTCGACCCATTGGGCGTAAAGAGCCAGCTCTGATTGCTCGTGTCGTTACTCGTCGTGAAGAGTTCCGTGAAGTAATCCTTCTGGCCAACACGCAAGCTGACACCGCGACCAATGACTACCCCGCTTGCCGTGTCGGTAAATGACACGGTATCCGTGTAGGTTCCATTGGCGAGGCTGTTCGCCGAACTGTTGATCGTGGCCGTTACCTGAATGGAAGCGCCGCCAGCCAGGGTCCCGCTAGGGGCGGAGAGGGTGAGCCATGGCTGGGTCTTGGTGGCCGTCCAGGCGACCGGTGAGATTGCGCTATTGGTTAGCGTGTAGTTTTGCGAAGAGGGCGAGAACGGGCCGCCGACAGCACCCGTGGACGTCAGCCCCGTCGATGGAGAAAGACTGAGCGCGTTAGTAATGGTCAAACTCACCCCACGGGTCTGGGTCACGCCACTCGTGGAGTCGGAGAAGGATAAGGTATCCGCGTAGGCCCCTGCTGCCAGGCTATTGGCCGCGGCGCTGAAGGAAACTGTGACCGTGGCGCTCGCACCGGGAGCCAGCGTGCCGCTGGCCGACGACAGAGCAAGCCAGGTCTGTGTCTTTGTCGCTGTCCAGTTGAATGAGGTTCCTCCATTGTTGGTCAGGGTATAAGCCACCGAGGCGGGCGTGAACGGCCCGCCGACAGTGCCTGCGGCCGTCAGCCCGGCCGCCGGCGAGAGACTCAGCGGGTTCGTAGTGGTCAGACTTACCCCGCGGGTTTGGGTCACGCCACTCGTGGAGTCGGAGAAGGATAAGGTGTCGGCGTAGGTTCCGACCGTCAGGCTGTTGGCCGCGGCATTGAAAGAGGCTGCGACCGTGGTGCTCGCGCCGGGAGCCAGCGTGCCGCTGGCCGATGACAGACTAAGCCATGCCTGCGTCTTCGATGCTGTCCAGTTAAACGAGGCAGTTCCATTGTTGGTCAAAGTATAAGCCGCCGAGGCTGGCGTGAACGGGCCGCCGACGCTCCCAGTGGCAGTCAAACCGGTCACCGGTGAAACACCCAATGGCGGAGGGATGACGCTGAATGAAACTGGATTGGACGCTATCCCGTTGGCCACGACGACCAGCGAATAGACGCCCCCCGGAACCGAGAGAGGCACGCTGAACTCCGTGGTCACGGGTGTGTTACCGGTCATGACACCTGCACTGCTCCAGTTATAGGTGCGTGCGTAATAGACATTACTGCCTGATGTGAGTCGCACAATGGGGTAGTTCGTCGCCATCTGCCAGTCATCGCCATAGGCCGCGCCTTGGGAAATGCCGTTAAGCAGGGTGCCGGTGAGATGGTAGGAGCCGTCGCCATTCTGCGTGATGCTGCTGACGACCGGCTTGCCTGCCGCCAGCGGTGTGCCGCCCGACGCATAGAGGTAATACTGGGTCGCTCCCTGCTGGCAGTAAAGCACCGAGCCGTCCGGCAGGACGAGCATATTGGTCAGGTAGGAGGACATGCTGACACTCGCACTGCCTGTCGGGGTGGTGATCGCCGTGAAGGTGTTCGTGGTGTAGTCGAATTCGTAGAAGGTCGTCGGCGATGGGAAATGATCGGCAGACGTAGGTGTCGGAGACAGCGCGCAAAGGATTTTGCCATTCGGCATCATGGCTCCCGCCGCATCGGGCGCTCCCTGCGCACCGGGAATGGCGGGACCGGCCGCCCATGTACCGGGGCTCGTGGTACCGGATGGAGTGTAGTAGGCCGTGTTACTGGGTGATCCGATAAAGAAGGCCCGCCCGTCCGGCAGCAGAAAGCCGGGACCGGTTTCATCCCCGAAGGCATCATACAGCGCGACCGGCACGATGGCGTCCACCACCCACTGGTTGAGCGAAGGGATGTAGCGCTCGGAGTTTGTGCTCAGGCGGTCCACCATCAGGCTGCTTCCGTCGGGCAGCTTCACCCACGCTGACTCATTATGAATACCATTGGCCGTGGGGCCGGCAGTCCAGG
>JANXSB010000526.1 GCA_025352865.1 Chthoniobacter sp.
ATCGTCACCGCGCAGGATCGCGCGCGGCTCGTAAATTGGCTCACGCTCCTCGACAGCGCACTGGCTGCCGCGGGTGGACTCGACGGCTCCGCAACGATCGCGCAGACGCACGCTGACCGCCATTTTTCCGCGCAGCCGTACACATACGACCGCGTGCCGAAGCGCGACGCTCGTTTCCCCGATCCGTACAACATGGGTGTGAATGCCGAGGCATTTCTCTACGACCCGGAGATGCCGGTGCGCCCGAAGACGCTGATGATGTCTTACAAACGGCTGCGCGAAATCGATGTGCCGGAAATGATGGCGAGTATCATCACCGAGACGCCCGGCAAGCCGTGGGGCTACTATCGCGACATGACGCGCCAGCTCTGGGACGAGGCGCGGCACGCGATGATGGGCGAGGTCGGCTTTGTGGACGCGGGCGTGGACTGGACGCGGGTGATGGTAATTTTCACCTGGTCGCTCGGGCTGAACACGCAGCTCACGGCGAAGGAGCGGCATGGCGTGCTCTATTTCATCGAGCAGGGGCTGATGCCGAAGACGG
This sequence comes from Chthoniobacter sp., assembly GCA_025352865.1. Taxonomy (GTDB): domain Bacteria; phylum Verrucomicrobiota; class Verrucomicrobiia; order Chthoniobacterales; family Chthoniobacteraceae; genus Chthoniobacter. The sequence continues at coordinate 545 of JANXSB010000526.1, forward strand.
GGAAACGCTTCGAGTGGGAGACGGCGCAGGCCGCGCACAGCACGCTCTCGACACTGTTTCAGGATTACGACTGGGCGGACGAGGTGCTGCACGCGCGCGTGGGGCGCGACTGGTATGTGTCGCAGTTCGAGAGCCCGCGCGACGCGGTGGAATACGGCGACCGGGCGTGGTCGAAAGTGCTCATCGGCTGGCGGCAATGGCGCGACGAAGGGCTGACCGCGCATCGCAACTGGTGGCCCGATGTGTATCTCGACTGGTGCCGCGCGCAGCACCTCACGCCCGACGAAAACGTGCTCGCCTTCGCCACGACCTACGAGACGCAGCGCGCGGATTTGAAGACGCTCGCGGGGTCGGCCTAAGCCCAGAGATTCCGGTCGAGGGTGCGGTACTGGATGGCTTCGCCGATGTGGTCGGCGGCGATTTCCTCGGAGCCAGCGAGGTCGGCGATGGTGCGGGCGACTTTGAGAATGCGGTCGTAGGCGCGGGCGCTGAAGTTCAGCTCGGTCATGGCCATTTTCATCATGCCCTCGGCGGCTTCGCCGAGCGCGCAGAAGCGTTTGATGTGCCTGGCGCTCATGCGGGAGTTGGTGCGCGTTTTGCCGAGCTGGGCGAAGCGGGCGTGCTGGACGGTGCGCGCTTTTTCCACGCGCTCGCGGATGGCAGCGGAGGCTTCGCCGGGGACGTTGCTGGACATTTCGCGATACTGGACGGCGGGGACTTCGACGTGGATGTCGATGCGGTCGAGGAGCGGGCCGGAGATGCGGTCGCGGTAGCGCTGCACGTCGAGCGGGCTGCAGCGGCACTCGCGTTTCGGGTCGCCGAAGTAGCCACACTTGCAGGGGTTCATGGCGGCGATGAGCATGAAGTCGGCGGGGAAGCACATGGAGCCGGCGGCGCGCGAGATGGTGACGCGGGCGTCTTCGAGCGGCTGGCGGAGGACTTCGAGCGTGGTGCGGCGAAACTCCGGGAGTTCGTCGAGGAAGAGGACGCCGTTGTGGGCGATGCTGATTTCGCCGGGCGTGGGCGTGGCTCCGCCGCCGATGAGGCCGACGTCGGAGATGGTGTGATGCGGCGCGCGAAACGGGCGGGTGGCGACGAAGGAATGCGAGGGATCGATGAGCAGGCCGCAGATGCTGTGGATCTTTGTGGACTCGATGGCTTCTTCGAGGGCCATCGGCGGAATGATCGTGGGGATGCGTTTGGCGATCATCGATTTTCCCGAACCGGGCGGGCCGATGAAAAGCGCGTTGTGATTGCCGGCGACGGCGACTTCGATGGCGCGCTTGACGTGGTGCTGGCCGCGGACATCGGCGAAATCCACTTCGTAGTCCTGATGCCGCGCAAAGAACTGGGTGATGTCTTCGCGCACCGGCACGAGCGTTTTTTCGCCGGTGAGAAACTCGAAAGCCTCGCGCAGATTTTGCACGCCGTACACGTCGATACCCTCGACCATCGCCGCCTCGCGTGCATTCTCCACCGGCACGACGACCGCCTTTCGCCCGCACCGCCGCGCCTCCAAGGCGACAGGCAGCACGCCGCGGACGGGTCGCACCTGCCCGGTGAGCGCCAGCTCACCGACAAAGCAGAACTGCCCGACATTCGGCAACTCGACTTCCGCGCCCACGGCGATCATCGCCAGCGCGATGGGCAAGTCGAAACTCGGCCCCTCTTTTTTCACATCGGCGGGCGCGAGGTTAATCGTGGTCCGCCCGTGCGGCCAATGATAGCCGCTGTTTGAGATTGCAGTGGTGACCCGATCTTTGCTTTCCTTCACGGCGACATCGGGAAGACCGACGACAACGATCACAGGGTTCCCCCCTGCGCCGTTGACTTCGATTTCGACCTCGAAGGCATCCACGCCATAGACCGCAGCAGAATAAACTTTTGCCAGCACGATTTGGCGAAACTGCCAGAGTGCCGATGAGAAGTAAAAAGGTTTGAACACGCCCTAACAAAGCCTGTCCGACCCCGTATTACTTAATGTAGTTGACTAATGACGCCGCGAGATAAAAACTTTCTTGCTAAATTTATTTTTCCGCACCATTGTAAATACATAGCCGATACAGAAATGCCCTAAAGTGGGAATAAACCCGCTCGAACGACATCCGATATTCGTAAACTACGCGAACACAACCTGCTGACTACAAAGTCCGAGGACACCTAAAATGAACTACAAATCTGGCGAAGACTCCGATTCAGGAATCAAAATCTACCTGCGAGAGATCGGACAAATCCCGCTTCTCACCATCGAGCAGGAGATCGAACTCGCTGCAAAGATCAAGAAGGGCGATAAGGCCGCCCGGTCGCTTATGATCCGCTCGAACCTGCGGCTCGTGGTCAAAATCGCGCATGACTACGCCAATCTCGGGCTGCCGCTGCTCGACCTGATTTCCGAGGGCAATATCGGGCTGATGAAAGCCGTCGAGCGCTTCGATCCCGCGAAAGGTGGCAAGCTCTCGACGTATGCCGCGTGGTGGATCAAACAGTCCATCAAGCGCGCGCTGGCGAATCAGTCGAAGACGATCCGCCTGCCCGTTCATCTCGTGGACAAAATCTCCAAGATGCGCCGCGTGGCGATGCAGATGAGCGAGGAACTTGGGCGTGAACCGACCGATGACGAACTGGCCGAAGAGGTCGGTCTCGCCTCCGGAAAAATCTCGCAACTCAAGACCGTCTCGATCCGGCCGGCATCGCTCGATGCCCCGATCAGCGACGATGACTCGACCGAGTTCGGCGAAATTGTCGGCGACCTTGAAGCACTCACGCCTTTCGAGCAATTGCGCGATCAGAATCTGCGCGACGAAGTCGGCGATCTGCTCGGCGTGCTCGACGAGCGGGAGAAAAAAATCATCTTTTCGCGGTTTGGACTCGACGGCGGAAAGGCGAAGACGCTCGAGGAAGTCGGCAAGAAATTCGGCGTCACGCGCGAGCGCATTCGCCAGTTGCAAAACATCGCGCTGATGAAACTGCGCCGGGCTTTGCAGAAAAAGGAGAAGCCGATTGAGCACCTCCTGCCCACGCACGCCGGCGAGTTTGAGGACTGAAAAAGTCCGCCAGCAAATTCACCAAAAGGCGCGTCCGCTGAGGACGCGCCTTTTTTCCTGCTACACGACGCGGAGTTGAATCGTGTCGAAGCGCTCCTCGCCTGCCAGCATGTCACTGACGATAACGAGATGGTCGCCGGTCTTCGCGTGCCCCTGCGCCACGAGGATGTTGATCGCCGCGCTGATCGTGCGATTCGGATTCGGATCGAACGGCATGTAGTGCGGGTAGGTGCCCCAATTGACGACCAGCTTCCGGCAGATTTCAAAGGTCGGCGAAAAGGCGTAGATCGGCCCGTGCGGACGCAGATTGGAAACGTAGTCCGCCATCGTCCCGCGGCGCGTGAAGACGACGAGTTTCGCGTCGGGCATCGAGTTGGCGAGCGTGACGGCCGAGCGCACGGTTTTCTTGCGGTCGTTCTCCAGCAGCGCCTCGTCGGCGAAGCCCATGCCGCCGGTGCGCTCGATCCGCTCAGCGACCTTGTTCATCACCTCCACGCATTTCACCGGGTATTTTCCTACGGTCGTCTCGCCGCTGAGCATGATCGCATCCGCCTGCTCAAAGACCGCGTTCGCCACGTCGGTGATTTCCGCGCGTGTGGGCACAGGGTTCGTGATCATCGACTCGAGCATGTGGGTGGCCACGATCACCGGCACGCCTTTCGCGAGGCAGCGCTTGACGATGCGCCGCTGAATGATCGGCAGGTCCTCCATCGGGCATTCGATCCCGAGATCGCCGCGCGCGACCATGATCACATCCGTCGCGTCGATGATTTCGCTGATGTTTTTCACAGCGAGCTGGTCCTCGATTTTCGCCACGATGCGCGCCGAGCTGCCGTGCTCGCGCAAGACCTTGCGCAGGACGTCCACATCACCCGGTTCGCGGCAAAAGCTGAGCGCGACATAATCCACATGCAGTTCCGCACCAACGGCCACGTCCGCGAGATCCTTTTCCGTGAGCGGCGGCAGGTTCACTTTCACGCCCGGCAGATTGATGTGCCGGCGAGAGCCCATCACGCCCGCGGTCAGCACCTCGCAGCGGATGCTGATTCCGTCTTTCGCGAGCACTTTCATGTGGATGTTGCCGTTGTCCACGAGCACCACATCGCCCACGGAAATGTCGTCCATCAGCCCGTCGTAATTCACATCCACCGAGTACAGCTCCTCGCTCTTTCCCCCGCGCACGGTGAATTCAAAAACGTCGCCCGCCTTGAGATCGAGCTTCGTCGGCAGGTCGCCCGTACGGATCGCCGGACCCTGCGTGTCCATGAGGATGCCCACGATCACGTCCAATTCCTTCGCGATCGCGCGAATCCGCGGGACGATCATGCGCACCCAGTCATGCGGCGCGTGACTCATGTTCAGCCGGAAAATATTCGCCCCAGCCGCGATCATTTCGTGCAGGACTTCCGCGGACTCGGTGGCCGGCCCGAGAGTGCAAATGATTTTCGTTTTTCGCATGCGCAAGCCAAGGCGGGACGCACCGCGAAAGCGAGTCGAAACCCGCTCAGTCCTTCTGCAAAACCTTCAGCGCCTTCTTCGTGTCGCTCGTCCGCAGGATGAGCAGCCCCTGCTTCGCCTTCGGGCTCGTCGCCAGATACGCGTACTCGATGTTGATCTTCGCCCTGGCCAGCCGCGCCGCGATCTTCCCGAGCGAGCCCGGCTTGTTGTCGTTGTGGATCATCAGCACATTGCTCTGCACCGCCAGCACCCCGCGCTCCTCGAAAATGTGCAGCGCTTTTTCCGTGTCGCTCAGCACCATCCGCACCACCGAGTGGTCCACGGTGTCGGTGATCGTCAGCGCGAAAATATTGACCTCCACCCGCGCCAGTTCAGCACAGACGGCTGCGAGCGTGCCCGGTTTGTTGGCGAGAAAGACAGAGAGTTGTTTGGCGATTTCCATAGCGCGCGAGTGTGCGCGCGCGGCACGGCATCCTCAATCCCATTTTGCGCGGCGGCAGCTCGTCACAGTCTTTTGGAAAAACGCAGAGACTTGCGGCTTTCCATTCGCGCGCCGGGGCCGGTAATCTCGCCTGCCCATGTCCCAGGAATACCGTGTCAAACTCGAGGTCTTTGAAGGCCCTCTCGACCTGCTGCTTTACCTCATCAAAAAGGACGAGGTGGACATCTACGACATCTCGCTGGAGCGCATCACCGCGCAGTATCTCGAGTTCATGGATGCCTTCAAAGTCCTCGACCTCGAAATCGCCGGCGAGTTCGTGGTCATGGCGGCGAATCTCATCTACCTGAAAAGCCGCGCGCTGCTCCCCGTGCATGTACAGCCGCCGGACGACGAGGCCGAGGAGGAAGACCCGCGCTGGGATCTCATCCGGCAGCTCGTGGAGTACAAAAAATTCAAGGACGCCGCCGGGCAGCTTTCCCAGCGCGAGATCGAGCAGAGCAACCTTTTCGCGCGCATGTCGGACGCCGCCGATCAAGCGCCCGAGCGCCCGCTCGGCGAGGTCAGCGTCTTCGACCTCATCAACGCCTTCAACAAAGTCCTCAAGCGCATTGCCGCGAAGAGCGAGGATCTGCGCGAGATTTTCGAAGAAAACTACACCGTCTCGGACAAGATCGACCTCATCATGAAAATGATGGCGTCCGGCGTGGCGCTGAAATTCACCGAACTGTTTGCAGGCACCGCGGCGCGCACAGAAATCGTCGTCACCTTTCTCGCCCTGCTCGAACTCATCCGCCTGAAACAAGTGCGCTGCGTACAGGATGAACCTTTCGCGGAAATCGAATTGCGCCCGGCCTAGGCGCAGGAAAAATCGGACACGAACATGACTTTGAAACAAGTGATCGAGGCGCTGGTCTTCGCGTCGCCCAAACCCATCACGACGAAAGAAATCGTCGCCGCGCTGCGCGCCGCGGGCGAGGGGACGGAAGACCAGGAGGCGAAGGATTTTGCGACCGCGAAGGAAGCGAACGTGACCGACGCGCTCGCTGAGGTGCACGCGGATTTGGTGGCGAGCGGACGCGCCTTTCAGCTCGTCGAGCGCGTGAACGGCTGGACGCTCGTCAGCGATCCCGCGTGCGCCGCGTGGGTGCGGCAGCTCTACCCCGAGGCGAAGCCGACGCGCCTCACCGGCCCGCAGCTTGAGACGCTCGCGATCATCGCCTACCGCCAGCCCGTCACGCGCGCGGACTGCGAGGCGGTGCGCGGCGTGAGCGTCGATGGCGTGATGCAGGTGCTCCTCGACCGCGCGCTCGTGAAAATCGCCGGTCGCGCCG
>JANXSB010000193.1 GCA_025352865.1 Chthoniobacter sp.
ATGGGGCGCGGCTTTCCGCCATTCTCACCAGTGCCCGCAAACGCGCCGATGCCCGTATGCACCGTCCCTGCATAGACGACCTTCGACCGTGGCAGCTTCGCCAGCTCCGCATTCACACCGGCGAGTTGCTTTTCGAGAACCGCCAGTTCCGCCGCTTCCGCATTCGGCGGTCGCTGCGCTCGCAAATCGTCGCGCTCTTTTTCCAGCGCTGCAATGCGCTCCGGCGACGCGGTTGCCTTGTGCCCGTAGTAGTATCCATCCGTGAGATTCTTCCTCTGCCAGCGCGGCGGCGCATCCGTGGAATCGCTCGCCGTCACCGCCGCGCCGAGCGCCACGTTTTGCCCCGCGGCATCCAGCATCTGCATTTCCGCGAGGGCGAAAATGTAGTCGTTCATCCGCGGCGCGAGCTTCGTCGCGGTGATGCGCACGTAGCGCCCCGTCGTCCCGCCCGCGATGCTGCGCGGCGTCACGCCCGGATTCGGCACGTCGGCTTTCGTCTGGTCTTCGAGCAAAGCCACGCCGCTCGTAAAAGCCGCGTCATTCGACGCCTCGACTTTGTAGCGCAGCGGAAAACCAAACCCCGCGCCGATGCCGTTGAAATCATCGTGGCAGCCGACGACGACGATGCGCGCGATCGGGGTCGCCGCGCCGAGATCGATCTGCACCCACTTCACCATCTCCTGCCGCGCCTCGATGCGGCTGTGGTAGCCAAACTCCACGCGCTCCACCGCCGCCGCGCCCTGCCGCAGTTCCGCGATCAGCTTCTCGATCAGCGCCGCACGCGCGCCCGCTGTTTCGCCGACCTTCGCCGCCAGCGTGCGCTTCCGCTTTTCCATGTCGCCCTGCGTCGTCTCCAGCGTCGCGCGCCACCGCGCCACCGCCGGGTCGGTGTCGAAAGTTTTGTCCGCACGATCCAGCGCCGCGAAGACCGCCTGGAGCCGGTAGTAGTCGCGCTGCGTCACCGGATCGAACTTGTGATTGTGACACCGCGCGCACTGCACCGTCAGCGCGCAAAAGGTGTTCATCGTGTTCGTCACCATGTCGTCGCGGTCGAGCAGCCGCGCGATTTTTCCATCCAGCTTCGACTCCGGCAGCTCCGCGTGCCCGATGAAATCCCACGGCCCCGCCGCGATGAATCCCAGCGCCGCGATGCCATCCTCCGTCCCCGGAAAAAGCGCATCGCCCGCGAGCTGCTCCTGCACGAAGCGCGCGTACGGTTTGTCATCATTCAGCGCCCGGATCACATAGTCGCGATACGGCCACGCATTCGGCCGCAGCTTGTCCTTGTCGTAGCCGTGCGAGTCGCCGTAGTGCGCCACATCCAGCCAGTGCCGCGCCCAGCGCTCGCCGTATCGCGGCGAGGCGAGCAGGCGATCCACGAGCGTTTCATAGGCCTCATTCGACCCAGGTGACTCATTTAGAAAAGCCTCCACCTCCTCCGGCGTCGGCGGCAGCCCCGTCAGGTCGAAAGTCACGCGCCGGATGAGCGTGCGCCGATCCGTTTCCGGCGACGGCTTCATCCCCTGCGCCGCGAGCTTCGCCGCGATGAAAGAGTCGATGGATTTCCCCGCATCCGCCACGGGCGGCAACGGCTTCAGGCTCCACCAATCCAGCGGCCCCGCCACCTTCGCGCCCGCGCTTTCGGGCCACTCCGCTCCCTGGTCGATCCACGCGCGCAGCAGCCCCACCTGCTCCCGCGTCAGCGCGTCGCCCTTCGGCGGCATCTTCACCTCCGCATCCAGCCCCGCCACAAACCGGATGAGCGGACTCTCCGCGCTTTTCCCCGGCACGATATTCGGCGCGTGCTCATCGCCGCCCGTCAGCGCCACCGACCGCACGTCCAGCCGGTAGCCGCTCTTCTGCTTCTCCGGCCCGTGACATTTCCGGCAGTTCTTTTCCAGCAGCGGCTGAATCTCCCGCACAAAATCCACCGCCCGCCCCGCCGCCGGCGGCAGCACCCCGTCCTCCGCCCGCGCGCCAAGAACCACGAAAGCAAAAGCCACGGGCAGACAGGCAGCGGCGGATGAGCGCAAAAAATTCACCATGCAGACAACCCAACCACGCGCGCGTCGCTATAGCATTTGCGAAAATGCTTTTTCTCTCCGACTCGTCGTCCTGTCGGAAGTCGCATCCGGCAATCCCCCCGGATTTACCCTTCCTTTACAAAATTCCTCCCCTCCACTCATAAAGCCTTAACAGTCATGGTTTTCATTGGAGAAAAGCCAACCCCATCCACTTCATGAAAATCCCCTCGCTCATCATCCGCTGCACCGCGGCGCTCGCGCTGGCCATTTGCTCCACCGCCGCACACGCCGACCCGCAGCTCACTTCGTGGTACACCGCGCAGTCGGGGCAGTATGCGCGCATTTACCAAAGCACCGCCAACGAAACGGCGGGGACGAAATCCACGACTTGGTCGCGCGGCTCGGGCACGCAGACGAATCCGACTTATGCGGATGTGAGCGAAATCGCCTACTCGGCAAGCTGGGTTTACATCAAAACGACGGGGCTGGCTTCGCACATGATGGGGCCTTGGTATTTGGATGCGGCAAAGACGCAGAACTTCCCGAACTTCCCGTCGAACACGGCGAGCATCTACCGCATCCCGCGCGCGCCGACGATTCCCGCATCGAAGACGCTCACAGGGCTGGGCTCGACGGGGCGAATGGTAAATGGCGTTTCGATGTTCGATTCGCGCGATGCTTTTTCCTACAAAAACTCCAACGCGACGGACGCGACGCCGACGAATGGGCTGACGGGCGACGGCATTTGGAATCGCGACGGGTATCACAATGAGGGCGTCACGTTTGATCCGGCGCTGGCGCATCAGGCGGGGAATAACTACCACTACCACGCGCAGCCGATCGGTCTGCGGTTTCAGTTCGGCGATCATGTGGATTACAACGCAACGACGAATCGCTACACGGAGAGCGCGGCGGCGGTGACGACTCATTCGCCGATCCTCGCGTGGGCGGCGGATGGGCTGCCGGTGTATGGGCCTTACGGCTACAGCAATCCGAACAGCGCGGGCAATGGGGTGC
>JANXSB010000554.1 GCA_025352865.1 Chthoniobacter sp.
TTCTCGCGCCCGGTGAGCACGAGCACATACACGGTGCGCGTGGAGAAAAAGAACTGGTGCATCGCGTGCGTGATGACCTGCCCGGCGAAATCCCAAACATGCGCCAGCACCGGCCCGCCGCCGGGACAATCATTCATGGTCCAGTCGGTGATCGCGATGCAGGGCGTTTCCTTTTCGTTTTTGCGGAAGCGATCGAAAACGAGGCGGTTGACCAGCGAGGTCTTCCCCGAGCCGCCGCGCCCGGCGAAGATCATCTTCACTTCATCCAGCGCCTTCGCGCCAGCAGCGCGGCGCGAGAAGTAGTAGTCGAGGATGGATTTAGCAGAGGCGGGGTGGGCACTTACGAAATCGACGGCATCCCAAGTCGGCCCCAACACCTGCGGCGGCAGGCCGAGTGCGTCGTTGTTGTGAAGGTGAAGTATCTCCAGCTTGGGAAGCTTGCGCAGGCTCTTGGGAAGGGTTTTGAGTCGATTGCCAGCGAGACGTAGTTCGTGGAGCTTGCGGAGCACACCGATTTCCGGCGGCACTTCGCATATGCCATTTCCGGCAAGCGACAGAATCTTGAGTTGACGGAACTCCAGCAGTTCGCTTGGAAACGTGCGAAGGTCGTTTCCGCCGAAATAAAGCTCCGTTAATGCATGGCATCCGCGAAGGACGGGAGGAAATTCACGGATTCGGTTTCGTGCGATGTCGAGCACCGCGCACTTGGAACACTCCGCAAGCTCAGGTGGCAGGGTGGTGAGTTGGTTACCCATCTCTGCGGCTGCCGACGGATCGGTACCGTTCCGTAGGTCGCACCGTTCTCGCAGGCGCTCCAGGCGGAGCCGATGTCAGTGAGCTTTTGCACGACCCTACAAGGCGGGCTGCGCAAACCACTTCTTATCCAGCTCGTCAAGGTAGCCTTCCTCCGTGAGTTTGAGCAGGGCGCGGTTGAGTTCCTTGCGCAGCGGGCTTTTTTCCGGCAGCGCGAAGCCATAGTCCTGCTTCTCCAAAAGATCGCCGACGAGCTGGAGCTTCGATCCGGGGTTGGTGCTCACGTAGTATTTGAGCAGCGGCGCGTCATAGACCACGGCTTTGAGTTCACCCGCGGCGAGTGCGCGGCAGGCGGAGTCGATGTCGGGAAATCCTTTCGGGACGATCCCGTTGCTGTTCAAAAAATCCGCGGACGAACTGCCGGCGACGGTGCCGACATCCAACCCTTGCAGATCACTCACCGTGCGAATGTCGCTTTGCAGCGTGTTGACCGTCATCGCCGACGTGAGGGTGGCGGTGACGTAGGAGTAAAGCGCGACCCCGGCGAGCATCCAGACGACGCCCAGCAGTCGGCCCGCGATCCGCGTGGGCGCGATGTTTTCGCAGCCGAGCGTGATGAGCACCGACACCGACCACCAGGCGGCATTGAGGATGCCTTCCACATAATTGTCGGGGAACGAGTCGGGATTTTTGCGCCGCTCGAAAAACCAGAGGATGTGCGCGTTGACGGCGATGGCGACGATTAGGACGCCGAGGATTTTGAAGACATCAAGCTTGAGGAAAGCGCGGAACGGCGACTTTCCGGCCGCGCCGTTGGCGAGGATTTGCAGGCCGGATTTGTAAAAGGGGTGGCTGAAATCAATGATCGTCTCGCGCTCCGCGGTGATGCTGAGAGCGCCACAACCCACATCGGCCTGGCTTCCCTTCAATGCGTCGATGATTGCCGGAACGGATGCGACCTCCTTGAACTCGTAATCGAGCCGCGCCTCCTCGGCGACACGCTTCCAAAGGTCGATGCTGAAACCCGCCGGGGCACCGTTCTTGTCGAAGACGAACGGTTTCGCAGGCTTGATGAGAACGGTGAGCTTTTTCGCGGGCGCGACAGACTCCTGCGCCGACAGAAGCGGCGATAACGCGAAGGCAACGAGGAGCAAGAGGGTGCGCATAAGTCGGGGAACTAGGTTTGGAAATAGATCGAGCTACTTTGCGCCTGCGGTATCCGATTTTGCGGCTTGCTCGATAACCTCGCGGACAAATTGTGCATGGAGCACCGTTCCCAATCCGAGCGGATGATGAATGGTGCGCTCCTCATACTCCGATGCCACTTTTTCATCGTGACGGAACTGCGCGAGCACGAGGCCAACAAGGAGCGGGTGGCCGTCATTGCCCGGCACAAACACCGGGCCGCCGCTGTCTCCCGCGAAGGTCGTGAAGTCAGCCAGAAACGTGTGATACGTCTGGATGGGTTGAAAGGGATGGCTGGCAACCATCCCCTGGCGGGCCACTGCAAACCCCGCGCCGTTGGCCTCGAATCGTTGCGGATAGGTGAGCACGAAGAGCGGGCTGCAAATATGCAGCCCCGCGGCAGTCAGCCGGGCCTCGTCGGCGAGCGCCGCCACGGGCAGGGCACCGACGGGCACCGGCGGCGGTTCGGTCAGTCGCAGCGCGGCGGTGTCCTCGGTCGCGTGGCGCACCCAGAGCGGCTTGCCGTCGCGGCGAACGGCGATGGTGTGATCGCGGCGTTCATAGGTGCCATCGGCCTTCCGCTCGCGCAGGACCACGATGACCGTGTCGCCCTTGGTCTTCTCAAACGCATGTGCCGCTGTCACCAGGTAGATGGCCTGGTCTGGAGCTTCCCGGCGGACGAAAAAGCACGTCGCGGTCGAATCCGCATGGAAGAGCTTGAACGTCGCATCGAGCATCTCGGTGGCGAAATCCGCCGCGGATGAGCAGACACAGCCAACGATTGCGATCAGGGCGGCTAAAAGAACACGTATCATTTAGGAGAGGGTGGCATATCCGGCGTGCCCCGCCGGCGGCAAGGCGCTTTCCTGAGACGACGGGGCAACTCAATACGACCACACGGATTCCAATGACTTCGCCACAGGCCGCGCGATCATGTCTGCCCGGTCTAACCTCGTCCGACCGCGGATTCTTTACCCCACTCCGCGAGCGGATAGCATCAAGTCAATCGCGCCGACAGCTCCCGCTCCAGCCGTTGCTCGGCGTCTTCGCTTAACTCCGCCTCCTCGATGAGCGCGTATATGTCATCGTTGAGGTTCGGATTCTCCAGCCGCAGCTCAGGCGTGCGGTTCTCGTAGAAAAGCGGCACCGTCGCGCCGTCTTCGACCGATTGCTGAAAGTCGTAGATCGAAACGTAGTCGCCGAAGACCTCGCGCGTCCGCTCCTCGCCCGCGATCAGCGGCGTGCCGGTAAAGGCGAGGAAAAGCGCATTCGGCAGCGCACTGCGCATGTTCACCGCCAGCGTGTCGTATTGGCTGCGATGCGCCTCGTCGTTCATCACGATCACGTCCCGCCGGTCGCAGAGCATCTCGGGCGTTTGGAATTTGTGGATGCGCGCGGTGCAGCGCGCGGGCGCGGGGCAGGCGTGTCCTTCGCCGCGCTGCTCCTGCTCCAGCCAGAACTCGACAGAAACTATCAAGCCGTGAAGGCCACCGCCTACCATTTCTCACCATGAACCGGATCATGGAGACTGTGAAAATAACCCGCGGATTTATTTCACAGCCGCTCTAAGAAGGGCGTCTAAAAAAGCGCGCTGCTGGAGGGGAGGCTGTTAGTTTCCCCCTACAGCAGCGCAGGCTTTTTTTAGACGCGCTCTAAAAAGCGAAGCCGAAGGAGAAGTGGAACGCACCGAAATCCTCGCCTTCGCGGCGGGTGGGGTTCACGCCGTAGTCGAGGCGGAGCGGGCCGATGGGGAGCTTGTAGCGGAGGCCCGCGCCGATGCCGTAGCGGAGGTCGCCGGAGCCGGGCACGGTGCGGTTTTTCACGCTGCCGGCGTCGGTGAAAACCGCTCCCTGCAACTCGCCGTAAATCGGGAAGATCAGCTCGGCGTTGAAGACGGTGAAGAAGTCGCCGCCGAGCGGACTGCCTTTGCTGTCGCGCGGGCCGAGTTCGCGCTCGGCAAAACTGCGGACGCTGGTGCCGCCGCCATTGAAAAAGCGCACGTCGATGGGCAGGTCGTCGATGAGCGGGGCGATGTAGCCGCCGCGCGCGCCGAGGGCGAGGAGGCATTTGCCGAGCGGATGGTAGTAGGACAGGCGGACGGTCGCGCGGGTGAAAGCGGGCTGGCTGTCGAGCGTGGCGAAATCGAGCGCGGAGGTGAGGATGAAGCCGCGCTGCGGATTCACCGGGTCGCTGCGGTAGTCGGTGCTCTGAGTCAGGCCCACGCTTTGGAGCGTGTAGTTGGTCGGGCCGAGTTCGGCGGGAGCAATCGTGGCGTTGGTCACGCGGACGTTTTGCGCCTCGACGAATGCGCCGAGTTCGAGATGCGGGAGAAGTTTGCGCGAGAGGTCGGTGCGGAAGCCGATGTCGTTTTTCGAGTAGCCCTCCTCGCGGCGTGTCTCGGAGTAAAGGCGGGCGCGTAGGGCAAAGCGCGAATCGAAGATCCACGGATCGGTGTAGAGGAATTCGCCGCTGATACCGCGCTGGGTGTATTGCGCGGCAAAGCTGAGCGGACGGCCGCGTCCGAAAAGATCGCGGTCGCCGATGCGAAAGCCCGCCACCGCGCCATCGTAGCTGCCGTAGCCGAGGGTGAAGCCGAGTTCTTTCGCCTTCGCCTCGGAGACGGTGAAATCGAGGCGGATGAGATCGTCGCCGAGCGGCGTGGGGGTGACGCGCAGGTTTTCAAAAAGGCCGCTGCGGAGCATCTCGCGAAAAGTCTCGTCGAGTCGCTCGGGGTCATAGACCGCGCCTTTCAAATGGGCGAAGCGCTTCGGGAGAAAATCTTCGCGCAGGCGCGGCTTGGCGGTCTCGTTGCGCACGGTCACGCCACCGAAGCGGAAGAGTCCGTACGAGCGGATGGTGAAAAGCACCGGCACCTTTCCGGCGCTGG
>JANXSB010000556.1 GCA_025352865.1 Chthoniobacter sp.
CGAGGAGCACGGGCAGCGAGTCGCGCAGCGCCGCGGCCTGCTCGCCGTCCGTGGCGGAGTCGATGAGCTGGGCGTGCATGCGGATGGCGGAAAGCGGATTGTGAATCTCGTGCGCGAGCCCGGTGGCCATGCGGCCGAGGAGCGCAAGGCGCTCGGCCTGCTCGCGGCGCGCGCGCTCCGCGCCGAGCTGCGCGCGGGCTTCGAGATAGGCGCGCGCGACCTGGCCGATTTCATCGCTGCGCTCCGCGCCGGGGAGCGAGGCTTCGGCGTCGCTCTGGATGTGCGGCAGCCGCTGCGCGAGCAGGCGCAGCGGGCGCACCAGCCCGCGCGCCAGCGCCCATGCGAGGCCGACGGAGAAGAGCCAGAAACCCGCGAGCACGAGCAGCGTCTCGGGCTTCAGCAAAAAGCCGATCGCCGGCTGGACGCGGCGCACGACAATGAGGCTGCGGTCTTTTTCCATCGGCACGGCGATGGCCTCGTAGTCCGCACCCGCGCGGACGATGCCCTGCCCGGCCACGAGTTCGCCGAGCAACCCCGCGTGCTCCGCGAGCGGGCCGCTGGGCAAGGGGATGAGTTCGCGGCTCGGCAGCACATTCGTCGCGCCGCTTTCGCCGAGGCTCATGTCCCATGCGGTCTGGCGAAAGAACACGTCCATGCCAAGCACGCGCCCGATGGATTCGGCGACGCGCTCATTGGCGGGCAATTTTGCACTGCGGATGAAGTCGGCATTCGTCCGCGCGAGCGTGGCGAAAACTGTCTGCGACTCGCGCCGCGCCGCCGCGTGGAGCCACAGCGCGATGCCGATGGAACCCGCGACGACGAAGAGCAAAAACGGCGCGGCGAGGCGGAGCCAGAGGGTGGAAGCGCGGGGTCGGGACATGCGGAGCGGCGGATACAATGTGTCCGACAAATCGAATGACGAGGTTAAGTTTTGTCCACGCCGGAAACGTCCGCGGGCACCGCCGCGCGGGTGGCGCGGCTTCGCTTTGGAAAAATGCGGATGCTCGGGAAGGCTGATGAACAAAGGATTCAGGGGCGGCGGCGGATTTTTCTGGCGAGGCTTTGGAAGCGTGAAAAGGAATGGCGGCACATCGGCTGCTAAGTGCGCGCGCACTCACCCAGCCACCATTTGCATGATCCATTCCAAGCTCCCTCTCCTCGCATTCACGCTCGCTGCTTTCGCTGCCGCCTCGGCTGCCGATTCGGAAATCGCGCGCCTGACTTCAGCCACCTCATCGGCGACTTCGCTCGGCGTGATGTCGTTTCCGACCGCGCCCGGTCTCGTCGAAAATCGGCCGGCGGATGAAACTGGCCGTCCGCAGTGGACCTCGCACCGGCGCTTCACGACCACGCGCGTTTATCTCCAAAAGGCTCCGTGGGAGGTCGGCTGCGAGAAGTGGTACCGCATCCGCCAAAACCGCGATCACACGGTCGAGAATCTTTTTCAGCACGAGATCGAGGTCGGGCTGCCGGGGCGGATGCAACTCGATATTTATGAAAACTGGGTGGCCGATGAAAACCACCACGCACATCACGACAACGTCGCGTTTGAGCTGCGTTTCGCTTTTGAGGACTGGGGAAAAATCCCGGGGAACCCGACGCTCTACGCGGAATACAAGCTCGCCAATTCGCACTACGGGCCGGACGTGTACGAGTTCAAACTGCTGCTCGGCGATGCGATCACGCCGCGACTGCACTGGGCGCTGAACGGCGCGTTCGAGCAGGAGATCGGCGGCGAGCGGGCAACGGAATTCGCGATCCAGGGCGGGCTCAGCTACTCGGTCATCGACGACCGGCTCGGCGTCGGAATCGAGATGCAATACAAGGACGAGAGCGTGGCGCGCGGGCGCGGCGATTCGCTGCGCCGGTTCCTCATCGGGCCGAGCATCCAGTGGCGGCCCACGCTACGTACGCACCTCGATTTCGTGGCGAGGTGGGGTACGAATGGCGACGCGCAGAACTTCGAGGGCTTCGTGGTTTTCGGCATCGACTTTGGCCGCATCGGCGGCGTCGCGCACTACCAGCCGACGGCGGGCCGGAGCGAGTGAGCCGCGCCGTCACAGATCTTCCAGCTCGTAAAGCCAGAACGGTTTTCCGCAGTGCCAGTGCAGGATGTGCGGGCCGGTGACGGTGGTGTGCCAGCCGTCGGGATACTTCGAGAGGATCGAATGCGGCGGGCCGCTCAGCCGCTCGACGGCGGTGATGCGGTAGCCCAGCTCGCTTCGGAGGATGTAGCCGCGCGCCACCCATTCGGCCGTGATCTCGCCGCGGGCGTTCGTCACGCGCAGCTTCGTGTAGTGGCCGGACGTGCAACCCGCGCTGAGGGCGAGGACTGCGAGAAGCAGCAGCAGACGGGAAAACTTCATGCGGCGGAACTTGCCGGGCACCGCGCGCGACCTCAAGCGCGGAACCGCGGGAAAATGAAAACGCCTTTCCGGTTTTGCCGGAAAGGCGCTTTCTCGTCTGGGGTTGAAACGTGTGAGAGAAAAGCCTGCCAGCGCATGCGCCGCAAGGGAAAATATCGGAAAATTTTCGATCGTTCCGGTTCACACGAGACTGCCCAGCCGGCGAAGCTGGAGCACGGGCTCGCCGGCGGTGCGCGATGCGGCGAGATCGACCTCAAACTCGGCGACCCAATCATTCGCCTCCGCGGGATCGACGAGCATCTGCTGCACGCGCCAAGTGCGCCGGTCTTCGGCGGGCGTACAGTAGGTGTGCTGCATGTTGCGCGCGGCGGGATCGAGGCGGATGCGCTCGTGCGTGAGGTGGTAGTCGTCCAGCGCGCGGCGGAGGCGGTCGGCGGTCCAGGGTTCGTCTTCTGCGGAGGGCGCGATGGACAGCGCCGTTTCCAAATCGCCGCTCACCAGCGCGCGGAGAAAGGCGAAGATGCGGGTGCGAATCGCGGCAGTGAAAAGCTTCGCGTCGCGCGTGATGTCGCGGGCGGCTTCTTCCGCGCCGGGTGGACGCGCTTCGGGCTGCTCGCCGCGGGGCACATAGTTCGGGTCGCGCATTTTCTCCCACTCGTCGAGCAGGCTGGAGTCGATCTGCCGGAGCATTGTGGCGAGGTAGAGTTCCATCTCGCGGATGGTGTCGTTCTTCGCGGCGTCGGGCACCGTTTGCGCGAGAACCTTGTGGACATTGGAAAGATGCCGCAGCAGCACGCCCTCGGCCCGCTGGAGTTCGTACACTTTCACGTAATCCGAGAACGAGCGGAACTCCTTGAACATCTCCCGCGCGATGGATTTCGGACGGATGTTTTCCTCGCCCACCCACGGATGCTGCGCGGCAAAAGCGTTGAACGTGGAGTAGATGAAATCGCGGTTGGGCTTCGGGTATTCGAGCTTCTCCAGTTCCTCCATCCGCTGGTCGTACTCCACGCCGTCCATTTTCATCTCCGCCATCTTTCGATCCTTCACCCGGTCCAACTGCTTTCGAAGAATGATATCAGGATTTTCCAGGATGGACTCAACCAGAGTAAGGAGAATCAGCGCATAGTCCGGTGCCTCCGGATCCATCAGCGGAATCGTCTCGTGGAGGTAAAGCGATAACACCTGATCCATCGAGAAGTCGTCTTGAAGATCGACATTCACGCGAAGCTTATGAACGGATCCGGGCGTTCCATCTG
>JANXSB010000581.1 GCA_025352865.1 Chthoniobacter sp.
CGTCTCGATCGCGTCGGACGATGCCTTCCCCGACGACAACCGTCGGCCCTTCGCCGCGCATCTCGCGGAGCCGAAGCGCGTGCTCTTGATCGAGGGAGGCACGCCGCTCACGCCGTTCGATGGCGAGTCGTACTATCTGGAAAAAGCGCTCGGTGTTTCCGGCAAGGCGCACGGCCAGTCGCCATTCGCCACGCATGTGCAGCTCGATCTCGCGGGTCTTGACGGCGCGGCCGCGGTCGCGCTTTGCAATACCGCCGCGCTGCCCGCGGACGCCGCGGTGAAGCTCGCTGAGTTCGTACAGAATGGCGGGGCGGTGGCGTTTTTCCTCGGCGGCAACACCGACCTCGCGACGTTTGCGCCGCTCGCCGCAGCCCGCCTTTTTCCACCGAAAATCTCACCCGTCGGCGTGCCCGTGCCGCGCGCCATCGAGGCGTGGGACAAGACGCATCCCGCGCTCGCGCGCTTCGACGGCGTGGACCGCGGCGACTTGCGGGGGGTGGTTCTGCGCGACGCGTTCGCGATTGAAGGCGGAACCGATTGGCAGGTGCTCGCCAGTCTCGAAAACGGCCACCCCGCGCTCCTCACGCGCGAGCTGGGCAAAGGGCGCGTGCTCGTTTTCACCAACCCGCTGACCCGCGCGTGGAGCGACCTGCCGACGGCGCGCATCTTTCTGCCGCTGATGAAGGAATGGTTCGCCTGGCTAACGCGGCTCGACCCGGAAGCCGGCGCACCGGTCGAGATCGCCACGGGCTTTGCTGAGACGCGCCCGCCCGGCGTTTATGAAAATGGCGCGGCGTTGGAAATCGTCGCGCCCGATCCGGCGGAGATGGATGTGGCCGTCGCCGATGAAACCGCCGTGCGCCGCGCGCTCGCGCTGCCCGACGAAAAATCCGCGACCCCGCTGCCCGAAAACGCGGGCCTGCCGAAATTCCGCGAGCGCCAGAACGAAATCTGGCCGTGGCTCGTGCTCGCGCTCCTCACCCTGCTGCTGCTCGAAAACCGTCTCGCCGACCAACGCCAGAAACGCCATGAACGCGCCGCTTAAAAGTCCACCGCCGCTGCCCACGTCCACTGCCGGCTATCGGGAAAAAGTCCGCAGCTTCACCACCGCGCGGCGCAGCTTCGTCGCCAAGGGCGCGCGGCGGCGGATCGTCGCGGTGATCCTGACCTTCGCGCTCGCGGTTATCGTCGCGGATGTCTTCGCCGGTCTGCCCGCCGCCGTGCGCTGGCTGGCGCTCGGCGCGCTCGCGCTCACCACCGCGAGCCTGGCTGCGCGCTGGTGGTGGCGGCCCATGCGCGCGCTCGACGAAGCGGCGGCGACGCGCGAGCTGGAGCGCGGCTTTCCCGAAATCGGCCAGCGCCTGCGCACGGTGCGCGAAGTCGAGAGTTCGCCCGCGACTCAGCGGACTGCGCCCGCGCTGGCGGGGGCGCTCGTGGACGACACGCGGCGGCGCATGGCCGCGCTCGATCCGCGCACGCTCATTCCGTGGAAAAAGCTGCGCGGCCCGTTGCTCGCGAGCGTGGCTGCGACCGGCGTGTTTTTCGCGCTGCTCATGGGCTGGCCGGAGTTCCGCATCGGCGCGGCGCGGCTGGCCATGCCGGGCGCGCGGTTGTCCTACACGACGGTCGCCATCGAAAACCCGCGCGCCACTTTCACCGATCGCGAAAACCCGCTCATCGTCGCGCACCTCGCCGGACGCCCCGCCGCGGACGCGATGCTTTTTCTCCTCGAGGACGGCGGCGAATGGACGGCCTCGAAGATGGCGCACGCGGATGCGCCGAACCGTTTCGACGCCGTGCTCACGGGCCGCGCGAAGGATTTCGACTACTACGTGGCCGCGGGCGACGGACGCACGGAGCAGCGGCACATGCGCTGCATGGTCACGCCAAAAATCGAAAAGGCCGCGGCGGAATTGCAGTTTCCCGAATACACCGGCCTCCCGCCAGGACACAGCGACGGCGGCGATGTCCGCGCCGTCGAGGAGACGAAAGCGCGCGTCGTTTTCCAACTCAACCACCCGCTAAAAACCGCGGGCGCGCGCCGCACCGACGGGCTCGATCTGGTGGTCACGGTTTCCGGCAGTCAGGTCATCGTCGAGCACACGCTCGAGCGCGGCGAATTGGTCTGGCAACTCACCGGGCGCGACGCCGACGGTCTCGAACTCGCGCCCGCGAGCTACAAGCTGATCGGGCTCGAAGACAAACTTCCCGAGGTCCAGCTCATCGAGCCCACGAAGGATGTCGAGGCGACGACCGTCTGGGAAATTCTCGCGCGCGTGAAAGCGAAGGACGATTTCGGCCTCGCCGAAGTCGGCATCATGCTCGTCGTCGGCGACGACATGAAGATCATCACGCGCCGCGAATTTGCAGAAAAAGACCGGCACGAAGCGACCGAGATGGGCACCGCGCTGCTGGAGGAATTTCCGCTCAAGATCACCGACAACCTGAAGATTTACGCCTACGCCACCGACCACAAACCGCGCGACGGCGGACGCGCGGTGAGCAATTTGCGCGCGATCGACATTCGGCAGTTCAAGACGCGCTGGGCTTTGGGAAAAGGCGAGGGCATGCCGATGAGCGGCGCGCAATTGCGCGAACTGAGCGACCTCGTCCGCGAGCAGCGCAAGGTCGTGTCCGATGTTTTTGTCCTCAAAGAAAACGGCCCGGCGGCGGGCGGCGACATCGGCGCGGTCTGCGACAAGATCGCTGCACGCGAGGACGCACTCGCCGAGCGTGCGGTGAAATTGAAGGCGGAGGTCGAGGTTTTGGGCACGATGAACCGCGACGACCTCGTGCTGCTCGACACCGCCGCGCAGCAGATGGGCGACGCGTCGAAGCATCTCGGCTCGCGCCTGCTGCGCCCCGCCTACCGGCAGGCCGACAATGCGCTCAGCTCCCTCCTCGCGCTGCGCAAGCTCATCATGCGAATCCTCATGCAAAACAAACTACCGATGCCGGCGGAGAGCGAGGATCATGGCAAAAACAAATCGCTCACCGACCTCGCCGCCGAGGCCGAGCGACTCGCGGGCGAGGAGCGCGACGTGCGCGGGAAGGTCGCACCGGAGCCGCCGCCGGAGCGCGAGCTGGAAGTCGTGCGGCATCAGCAGGAGGTCGCGGTCACGGACGCGGGCGAGCTTTACGCCGCGCTCGTCGCGCACCCCGAGATCACCGAACTCGCGCTTCAGCGGATGGACGAGGCGGAGAAGACGATGCAGCGCGCCGACGAGACGATGCGCAACGCCGAGCCGCAGAACGCCGGACCGGAC
>JANXSB010000585.1 GCA_025352865.1 Chthoniobacter sp.
TCAGTTCCGGGCGCTCGGGGCGCGGCCCGACGAGGCTCATCTCGCCTTTGAGCACATTCCAGAACTGCGGCAGTTCGTCGATGTTCCACTTCCGCATGAACCCACCCATTTTCAGGCGGCGCGGATCGTCCTTGATGCTCCAGCCCGCTTTGCCGTCGGCCTCCGCATCGGGTTTCATGCTGCGGATTTTCAAAATGTCGAACTCCACGCCGTTGCGGCCGAGCCGGCGCTGGTGGTAAAAAATCGGCGCGGGCGATTCCCAGTAAACGAGCGCGCCAAAAATCGCGATCAGCGGCGCGGACACGATCAGGCCGAAAACCGCGCCGGCCACATCGACCGCGCGCTTGAGGAGGATATTGACGAACCGGTCCAATGGCAGCCGCGAAACGCCGAGCACCGGGATGCCGCTGACCGTCTCGAGATGCAGGCCGGAGACAAGGATCTGGAAATACGACGGGATGACTTTGAACTGCACCATCTCGCGCTCGCAGGTATTCGCGAGGCCCACGATGTCGCCCCGCACCCCGTTCACATCCGTGAGCACGACCATGTCCACCGACTCGCTCCCGATCACCGCCGACAGCTCCGCAAACGCGCCCAGCACCCGCACCTTCGGCTTGCGCTGAAAGCGGGCGCGCATCGAATTCACGCACCCGACCACTTCGTAGGCGCTGCCGGGATCGTGGTTGAACGCGGCGGTCAGCCGTTCCGCCTCTTCATTCCAGCCGACGAAAAGAATCCGCTGGCGCAGGCTCACCGCCACCACCGAACGCTGGAGAAAGCCGTGGAAGATCGCCCGCCAGCCGAGCAGCGCGCCCGGCATCACCACCGCCGAGATGGCCACGAACGTGCGGGAAATCGGCGGCGAAAATTTGAAAATCAGCGCAAACCCCAGGAACCCGAGCGCCCACAGGCACGCGGCTTTCAGAATCTGGAGCGACACAAAACGGAAGCGCAGCAGCGCCTGCCGCTCGTAAATTCCAAACGCCGTCAGTGTGAAGATGAACGCCAGTCCGCCGCAGGCGATATAGCCCGCGTAGTCGCGCAGCGTGAGGGTGACGGGAATGCCGAGTTCCTGAATCGGCGTTTGGAAACGGAACCAATAGCTGAACACCAGCGCGTAAATGATGACCGCCGAATCGCAGAGCAGGCTCGCGATGACGAGCCGCTCCGGGAGCGCCTTGTCGCGCATTTTCAGCCGCTCGGTCCGCGCGATTTCGTCGAGCGTGCCGACCGCGCCGCGCTCGGCAAAAGCAAACATCGGCTCGGAATCCCGCGCCATGCCGGTGAGGCAGCTTTCTTTTTTTGGACTAAACATGAACCTTGGTTTTCAAAATTTTCCCCTTGGTTTAGCTAGAAGCGTTCTAGCGGTTATGGCTTCTCGTATTTGCGAGGCTATAAATCCGCTCACGACCGTCAACGCAATTTTACCGCTGCGCCCGCGATCCGGATTTCCGGCGGCGCGCACGAGGAAGGGCGCACTTTTCCAGACTCGCCAGAACACTCTCCGGCACGGAGAATGCATCTCGTCGCGCTGCCGCCGCGGTGGAAATGCGCGCGTAAAATCCCGTATGCCGACTCCACAAACCCCGACCGTCGCACTCACACCCGAGCAAATCGCCGAGTTTCATGAACGCGGCTTTCTTTCAATTCCCAACATCAGCCCGCCGGAGGAGGTCGAACTGCTGCGAGGGATTTTCGACCGTCTCTTCGCGCAAAAGGCGGGCCGGGCCGAAGGCGCGCAATTCGACATGGTGACGCATGACGATGATGACGACGCCCCGCAGGCGCTGCCCGCGATCATCAATCCCGTGAACTTTGCCCCCGAACTGCGCGAGACCATTTTCCGCACAAACGCCGCCGCCATCGCCCGTCAGCTCCTCGGGCCGAACGCCTCCGCGTCCTTCGAGCAGGCCATCCTCAAACCGCCGCGCTACGGCGCGGCCACCCCGTGGCATCAGGACGAGGCCACGCGCGTCGATGCAAACTTCGATTACGAGCAGCTCAGCATCTGGATGCCGCTGCAGGAGGCCACGCTCGCGAACGGCTGCATGCAATACATCGCCGGCACGAACAAAGGCGACGTGCTCCCCCACCGTTCGCCGAAGAGCGACCCGAAGATTCACGCCATCGAGTGCGCCGGCGGCTTCGACCCGGCGGACGCGACCCCGTGCCCGCTGCCACCGGGCGGCGCGACGATGCATCACGGCCGCACGCTGCACTACGCGGGTCCGAATAATTCCGACACTCCCCGCCGCGCCTACATTCTCGCCTTTGAAATCCCGCCCAAGCCCAGCACCCGGCAGCGGAATTTCTACTGGAACCACGAAAAGCAGACCGCCGGCCTCGAACGCAAGCGCCAGTGGCGCAAGCGCGGCGGCATCCTCGTCGAGTTTGGCCGCAAGCTGCGCGGAGGCATGTGGCGGCATCCCGACCGGGTCGTCTTTGAAGCCCGCCGGGCCATCCGCGCGCTGCTCAATCGCCAGACCTGACAGCCTCCCTTTTTTCCCAGCGCACGGGCTGAAAAATCCCCTTGCAACGTCGCGGGCGCACTTCTACTTTCCGCGCCTTGTCAGTCGCGGGTGTAGCTCAGTTGGTAGAGCACTTCCTTGCCAAGGAAGATGTCGAGAGTTCGAGTCTCTTCACCCGCTCCCTCACCCCTGTCGCGACAGGGGGCGACACGGCGGGACTATTTGCCTGAAAATCAGCGACTTGCGCCTGTGGATTCTGTCCGCCTTTTGCGACAGCCTGCGACTCGAAATGACCCTCTGCGACTGAAATCTGTGCGCGTATTTGTGTATTGTCCATGAGACGCGGCAGACTCTTCACCGCCTCGTAAATCGGCAACTGCGATTCGTCGGTGTAGAGCTTGGCTGTCAGCTTGATGTCGCTGTGACGCATCAATTTCATCGCGAAACGCTGTGCGACTCCATGCCGCTGGAGGAATGTCGCCCAAGTGTACCGCAGCGCGTGAAAATCGGCATACCGCCCCGATTCATCCCGATACGCGATGCCGTTGGCTTCCGCATCGACACGCAAACGCGAAGCGCGCGGGATGCCTTTTGGAAACACCAAATCATTCGGTGAGTACGTCGCCGGCCGATGCGCTCTCAACGCCTCCGCGATTTCAGGAACGAGCGACACGGACTCCTCCGTTTTGTTCTTGGCGCAAACGTCGCGCACCCGGACGGACGGCATTTTGTCATCGAAACGAACGTCATCCCAAACCAGTAGATGGAGTTCCTCTTGCCGGAGTCCGGTGCGCGCAGCCGTAAAATAAACAATCCCCCGAGGGCCGGAACCCGTGACCAGTCGCCGCAATTCCTCATCGGTGAACGCCCGGCGCTTTCTTTTCGGCTGTCCGCGCTCATCAATCTTCCCCACGAGTTTCAGCGGATTGCCTTTGATCCGTCCCACCCGTTCGAGCCAATTCAAAAACGCATTCATCGCTTGCAGGTAGAGATTCAGCGTTCGCGCCGAGTTCGTTTGGCCGCTTCTCCACGCGATGAAAGAATCCGCGTTGATGTTGAAGGCGACGATCCAACGGCATTCGTTAAGCAGCGTGCCGACCCGCATTTTGAGTTGCCGCGCCCCTCTGCCATTGCGCCCCGCTCGATTCCGCTTTTCCAAGTCGGCCAGGTAATCCTCCAAATGCGCGGCCAGCGGCCTCATGGCAGCCGTCCGAATGACTTTCGGTTCGAGAATGCCCGCAGCTTCTCTCTCCTTTTCCTGGATGAATTCCTGCGCCCGCCTTTCGGCAACCTGCCTGTCCGTCACACCGAGCGATTTCCAGCGATCCACCGGCATCTCTCCCAGCCGGTAGCGCACATAATATGACCGCGTGAGACGCAAGACTCCATTTTGACGGGAACGCCGTTTTTCGACTTTGTAGATCATTGATTATTCCGGTTGATGATTTCGTTCACTTCACTCTCTCGAAAACGGACGCCACCACGAATTTTGACACGGGTTAAATTTCCATCCTGCACTTCGCGCTCCACGGTTTTTGTCGAGCACGCCAGTTTGTCCGCCACTTCCCATTTCCGAAGCAGCTTGTCGTTTGGATGCGGTTCGCCGTTTTTCATGTGTAGTTCTCCTTATTCCGGCACGTCCACTTCGTCGTCCCACGGCTCGCGCGGGTCGCGATTTTCTTCAGGAATGGCAGCAAGATAAGCCCGATAAACGGCACTGTGATCAGCTTCAATGCCCCGCTTCGTCAGCCATTCCGCAATCGCACGGAAAGTGAATCGCTTTTCATTGCGCAGGACGTTGATCGTCTCGATGTGATCGGTGATCAATTTCCTCTTGGGTTCGCCTTTCGCGTCTTCCAAGAACGCTTCCCTGACCGGGACTTCTAAATCTGGCGGACGCGGAGGGCGCGGCGGCGTCGCCGGTCGAGACGCGGGAACTTGTTCCGGGCGAGCCAATGAAGCCGCTGTATGATCTCTTTGCTTTGCGTCGCTTTTTTGCATAAACAAGAACTACACGCCCAGAACAAACACGTCAATCAGAAACTTTAGACAGACCATAGAATTGTGGTTTTTGGCACCGGCTCGAACTCGCGGCCAGTCTCTGCCGTGTTCAAGTGTGGTGAGCGATTGTCTCCACTGCATGCAACTCGCGAGCGCCGTTCACACGTCGCGCCCTGGCTCTAGGTAGTCCCGCCCCTCACCACGAAGTTCAATTCCCCCGCGCAACAACAGCCTCGCCAAGTCCTCAACTTCGCAACGAGGGTGAAGAGCGGAACGTGGCGGGCGACCCAATCTCAAATTTGAAATCAAAGGACTCGCGGCGTGAAACCTGCGCGGAAGCCGAGGGAACCTTTGTCCTCGAATGAGTCTCTACAAATACTTGCGACCAGAGCGGATTGATGTGCTCGCAAACGGAACCATTTCGGTCAGCCGTCCTGGTGAGCGCAACGATCCTTTCGATGAACTTGCCGCAGTAGATTGGGGCGAGCATTCAGCCGAAGGCTCGGAATTTCTCCGAGCTTCGGGAAAACATGGTGCGATTTGCCTGTCGAGGGTTTGGGATTCACTTGCGATGTGGAGTTATTATGCGGATGAACATCGGGGTTTTGTTATTGAGTTTGATGAAGAACATCCTGCGTTCAAAGAGCAATTCGGCGGGGGCGTTGTACCGATCGTTTATGGAAACCGTGACATGGCGAGCGGAAAAACAAATCTTAATGTGCCGAATCATCTTACCATCAAGGCTCCGGTTTGGGTACATGAACAGGAGGTGCGTATATTCTATCACCTCCACGATTGCGCTCAGCCTATAATGAAGGATGAGCGCCTGATTTTTCTTACCAAATATCCACGAGAAGCTGTGACCCAAGTTCTGTGCGGATGTCGCATGAAACCATGTTACAAAGAGATGATTCAACGGTGCCTCCGGCAATGGGGTTTCAAAGCAACAACACTGATTGCCCTCAGTCCCGATCCGAAACATTTTTCCTTTGTTACCAAAGAGTTGCCCGTGTTTGAGGCAAGAGCGTGAATGGAGCGCGTTTATAGAAGTATTTATGGATGAGAGTAAAAATACCTACTCGCTGATTCCTTTCCCTGACCGTGCGCTTGCGAACGCGGTAGTAGGTGGGCGGATTGT
>JANXSB010000634.1 GCA_025352865.1 Chthoniobacter sp.
ACCGGCTGCCGAACACGTCGAACCTCGCGTTCGAGGGCATCGACTCCGAAGGCGCGCTCATGCTCCTCGATCAGCACCACCTCTGCTGCTCCAGCGGCAGCGCCTGCACCACCGGCTCGGTGCATGCCTCGCATGTGCTCAAAGCGATGGGTTTCTCCGACGAACGCGCGCGCGCCAGCCTGCGCTTCTCGTTCAGCCGCTTCAATACGGTCGCCGAGGTGGAAATGGCGCTGGAGATTTTGCCGAAGGTCATCGGCAAACTGCGGCGCGTGGCCGTCGCGGCGTAGCGGGCGGCACTGAAATCGGCCGGGCATCACGCTTTGGCGGGTCTTTACGCAAGGGATTGGCTGGATCGGCGTGCTCACCGTTCGCGGTGAAAATCGCGGCGGGGAAGATCAACGCCGTCTCCGGTGCATCGTGGGTTGCGGAACTGCACAGCGAGCCGCAGGATTACGTCGTCGTCTCCCGGCCAGCCGTGGCTCGATGGCTTTTCCGTCGGCGCAGGGCTCATCCGGCAATTCGTCGACCTGCCGCTCGGTGCGGGTGACTCGGATCGAGATGATTCCGCTGTTGGGTGAAGGCGGGGGCGCATGGTAAGGTTCGCGCGTGAAGCTCAAGCAACAAAATGATGGAAACTCGCGTGGCCTCCCGGAATCGGCGCAAGCGTCGCGAAAGGCCGCCGGCTCTCACTACACGCCGCCACGGTTCGCGGAGTTTGTCGCCGATGCCATCATCGAATGTTGCGAGCTGAGTGAGGGCGTTGCGAACATCGTCGATCCCGCAGTAGGCGATGGCGAACTTCTCGCGGCCGTGCTTCGCAACTGGCCCGGTCGTGCAAGCGCGTTCGGGTTTGATACCGACGCTTCCGCGATAACGTCTGCCGAGCGGCGTCTCTGCGACGAATTCCCGGAAGTTTCATTTCAATTTAACTGTGCAGACTTTCTCGACATCAGTCTGGCAGGCGGCGCGGGCGATTTGTTTTGTAGTCAGCCGCCGCAGTTCGATTTCGTTATCGCGAACCCGCCTTACGTGCGAACGCAGGTGCTCGGCGCAAGCCGGGCGCAAGCTCTCGCACGGCAATTCGGTCTCACGGGGAGAGTCGATCTCTATTTCGCTTTCATCGAAGGCATCGGCGAAGTGCTGCGGCCCGGCGGAGTGGCTGGCATCATTGTCTCGAATCGGTTTATGACGACGCGCTCGGGATGCACGGTGCGCGAACGCCTGCTCGACCGCTTTGACGTTCTGCATGTCTGGGATTTCGGAGATACGAAACTCTTTGAGGCAGCGGTGCTGCCGGCGGTTCTGCTGCTGCGGAAGAAGGACGGACGGCCAGCCGGAGCGCCGAAGTTCTCCGCGATCTATTCGACTAATGAACCTGCGCCGGTGCGGAGGG
The DNA here is from genome assembly GCA_025352865.1 of Chthoniobacter sp. Lineage (GTDB taxonomy): Bacteria > Verrucomicrobiota > Verrucomicrobiia > Chthoniobacterales > Chthoniobacteraceae > Chthoniobacter. The sequence goes on from JANXSB010000634.1 coordinate 1,394, forward strand.
CGACCGTCTTCGATGCCCTGCTGGAAAGCGGCGTCGTGGCGGTGAACGGCGAGCGTTATCTCGTCCGCCACGGCGAACTCGATCACGGCAATCGCGCCGACGGTGTCTGGAAGCTGGCGACAGCCGAGACGGACAAATGGATTGCCACGGTGCGGGCGCAAACTTTTTGCACCTTCGGCGATCTCGGAAAGATTCGCGTCGGAGTGAAGACGACGGCGGACAAGGTTTTCATCCGCGACGACTGGGAAGCACTGAACGAGGACGAGCGGCCCGAGTTGTTGCGCCCACTCATCACCCACGCGGTGGCGCGGCGTTACCGGGCACGTCAGACGCATCGGCCCAAGCACATCCTCTACACGCACGAATTGCGCGATGGAGAGAGGTGCGTGGTTGATCTCGCGCAATTCCCCCGCGCCGCGCGCTACCTCGAAAGGCACCGGGCGATTCTGGAGGCGCGCCGATACGTGATCGAGGGCGGGCGGCAGTGGTTTGAGATTTGGGTGCCACAGAATCCCGCGCGATGGCCGCTGCCCAAGCTCGTCTTCCCCGACATCTCAGAGAAGCCCACGTTTTGGATCGATCTCGATGGTTCTGTAGTGAACGGCGATTGCTACTGGCTCACCGTGACCGATCCCGCACAGATGGAATTGCTTTGGCTAGCCGTCGCCATTGGCAATTCGTCGTTCGCTGAAGAATTCTACGACCATCAATTCCACAACAAACTCTACTCAGGCCGTCGTCGGTTCATGACGCAATATGTCGAAAAATTTCCGCTGCCCGATCCGACAACTCCCGTCGCGAAAGAACTCATCGCGTGCGCGAAGGCGTTGTTTGAATTGCACGGCGCAGAGGAGGGAATCCCGCTCCAAAGCAGCGTCGACCGGCTGGTGCATGAGGCTTTCGGCCTATCTGTCGAAGTAGTCGCGCGGGAGCGGGATTTGCAGCTTGCGGTTTAGCACCCGCCCTTGGAACTGCGGGAAGCGGGCGAAGAAATCGCGTCCAGTTGTCAGGTAGAGCCGTGTCAGCGTGACGGTGGTGCCATCGGTCAGTGCGGAGAAAAGCGCGTAGCGCACATCGCAGTGCCGAATCTGTCGGCCGAGAAGCTGTGGTTCATCAAGCGGTTCTTCGCTCGCTGGCGTTACGAGTCCGAGATCAATCGTCGAGGCGGTCTGCAACTTCACTTCCAGCAGTTGGTGCCGCACGTCGGGAAATCGTCCGTCGTCCTGATATGAGTGGTAGCCGAGTGCTTCACACACGAGACGATGTAGTGCTGCGCCGCGATTCCGCTCCTGATCATGGCCGGAATCAGCGAAGCGTTTTCCGACGAGCTGGCGGAGACGCTGAAAAACGGCGACGACGGGCAGCAAACCCTCCGCAGTCGCGTGGTCGAGGGGACTGCCATCAAAGCGAGTTGGATTCGCGGCGGAGAGACAAGGTGTGAGGCGATCCGTGTCCCGCGGCGAGATCAGTTCGGCGTCGGTGTCCCCGGCAATCAACCTGGCCTGATACTTCTGAGTCAGCGTCCCGGTCGTATCCAATTTCGCCAGCGTATCGCCAGTAACGACCTTTACTCGCGCAATGACGTTTTCACCACTGACACGCACGAGCGCGTAACGGCGGATTGCGTCAAGCTGCTCATTCCAAACTTGGAGGTTGTTCGACTTCTGAACGTAAATATCGAGTTGCTGTCCTGGAAATCTCGGACGCTTGCAGCCAAAGGATTGCGGAACTGGATAACCCAAAGCCTCACACACACGCTCCTTCACGCGCTTCGAGCGTGTCCGCAGTGGCAAGCCCGTTAAATCCATCCCGCGCAAGGCAGCATCCAGGATGCTTTCGAGTTCCGGCGATGGAATCCACAGCCGCGAGCCAACCTCAACGGCATCGTAAATGGTGAGTCCGCTTGCGCGAATCGCCGCGACGTGACGCGCGGCTTTCATTTCCCCTTTCTCGGCGAAAGAAGTTCCGGCACCAAACACCCCATCGCTTCTGCGAAAAGCTCCAACGTCGCGAGCGTGACGTTGCGCTCACACCGCTCGACCGAGCCAATGTAAGTGCGGTGAACTCCACACTGTGCCGCGAACTCATCTTGCGAAATGCCGTTCTCGCTTCGGTAAGCACGGATATTTTCCGCGAGCACGTCGCGCAAATCTTGTTTTGCCATAAGCGGCTTCTACCGAAGCTGATGACCATGGTGCGACAGACTCCAAGTAGCACACCAAGGTCCGGAGCCCGTGACATTGAGCTTCGCACCTCGTCATTCCGGTGCCCGCCGGGAACTGGAAGCTGCAAACCATGCGCCAGTATTACCGCCTGTCGGAACGCGGCGCGCAACGGCGCTGGGAGATGTCGGCACGGTGGCCGAACTTTTCGCGACGATGCTGCGTCCGACCGCTTCGCGCACGAGCTGGGTTGTAGCGGCGCTCCATGAGCGGCGGTCGCCTTCCGTGCGGCGGGCATAGACCGCCGCTACAAGTTGCCGCGATTAACCAGGCGAAGGATCACGGCGATCTGGCCTCGCTGCGCCGCATCGCGGAGACCACCGTAGTTCGATCGGCCTTCATCCTGCGGCAAGGGTGGGCTGTCAGTTTTCCATCCGGTTGCACGCTACGTCTGCGGCGTCTCCTTCGGCAGGGGGAAGACCCATTTGTGGTAGAGGAAAAATTTCAGCCCGCTGAGGAAGAACTGGGTGGCGACGACATCGAGATCGAGCGCGAATTTTCCGACGGCGAAAGCCATGTGGGCGTCGTGCTGTTTCAGCAAAGTGAGCAGGCCGGAGGAGAGCGCGAGCATGAGCAGCACGGCGGCGAGGTAGCGCGGGAGGGCGTCGCGTTTGCGGCTGTCGCCGCGGAAATTGATGAAGTAATTCCAGA
>JANXSB010000643.1 GCA_025352865.1 Chthoniobacter sp.
CACCCAGCGAATCTTCAATGCCTCCTGCTCCCGCGCGCCGCTGTAGGCAAGGAACCGCAGATAGTCGGCAAACTGCACGGCATTCTTCGCGCACGCCATCGGCACCGCCGCAAGCAGCCGCTCGAATTCCGCCGGGGTGAGCAGCCCGCGCTTCGGCGACTCCGGTTCCTTGAGCTTTTTCAGCTTGAGGGAAATCACGTCGGTTTCGCGCAGATGCCCGTCATCGACGGCGCGCTTGAGCACGTTTCGCAGCGCGATTTGGTCGAGGTTCACCGTGCGGGGCGAGACGCCCGTGCGCAGCCGCTTGTCCTTGAAACTGGCAATCATCGGCGTCGCGATGCGGTCGATGCGCACGTCCCCCAAATGCCGCATCCAACGCGCGAGGGCCTGCCGTTCATTTTCGAGCGTGCCGGCTTTTTTCTGCGCGATCTCGGCCTTGCCAAAGTACGTCTCGACGTATGCGACGAGCGAAGGCTTTTGCCCCAGCGTTGGGAGAGCCTTGTTGCGCTCATGCTCACGGAGAACCTGCATCGCCAGCTTGGCCTCGTTGAGTGTTTCGACGGGATCTCCGTCCCTCGTGACGAGCGGGAAGGTTTTGGCGAGCCGCACGTCTTTGAGCCAAATCTGGCCGTAATACCGGCCATTGCGAAGGTAGAGCCCTGGCACTCTGCGGTTGCGCGAATCGCGGACGCCCATAAAGTGCGCGCCCTGATGAGCTTTTCCAGCCTTCGCGTGTCCGCCATTGTTCGTTTCAATGCGTTTCATGCCATTGCTCTCGCACAGTTCATCGCACAAAATCAAGTGGTTTCCTTGAATACAGATAAGCCGGGGTGGCGAAATTGGCAGACGCGCCAGACTTAGGATCTGGTGGAGCAATCCTTAGGGGTTCGAGTCCCCTCCCCGGCACTTTTTCGCGGAGCGGTGGCCGGGAATAATTTTTCATTTTCGGCGGCGGCATCGGCAATGATTTTTGGCCGATGTTTTAAGCGGCACCGGGAAAAACAATTTGCATTGCCCTCATGCCGGGGAATTGCAAAAACTCCGGCATGAGCACAATCCAGAGCAGACTGAGCAAGGACATCGAAATCACCGGGATCCTGAAATTCCACGGTGAGCTGATTTTTGAAGGCAAATTCAAAGGCGAACTGGTGCAGGGAAGTTCCCTCGTCATCGGGGAGGGTGCCGAGGTCCGCGCCAAATCCATCATCGTCGATAACCTCACGAGTTCCGGACTCGTGGAGGGCGATGCGGCCGTGTCCCAACGCTGCCATTTGAAGGAAACCGCGCATCTTCAAGGCAGCTTGAAAACCTTTCGCCTGGCGATGGATGACGGAGCGACTTTCGCGGGCGCGCTGGAAATCTCGAAGCCGGCGAACATCGCCCCATCTGCCCCATCCAATAAACCGGCGAAGTAAAAAGCGGCGGGCCGGCCGGGCATCATTTCGAGCGGGCGGACTTTTGCCTCGCCGCTGCTCCGGCCCGGCGGGCAGCCTGCGGCCATGCGCTTTCACGTTTTCGTCATCGGCAAACCGAAGCTCGATTTTGCCCGGCTCGGCGTGGAGGAGTATGCGGCGCGGCTGCGGCCATATGTGCCGGTGGAGCTGCATTATTTGAAAGCGAGCGCGCAGGCGGGGGAGAGCCTGGCGCTGCTGGAGCGGTCGAAGGGGATGTTCCGCATCGTGCTGGATGAACGCGGGGAACACATCGCCTCGCGCGACCTGGCGAAAAAGCTGGCTGATTGGGAAATGCACGGGCCACGCGATCTCGCCTTTCTCATCGGCGGCGCGGACGGGCACACGGACGAAGTGCGCCAGGCCGCCGGCTGGCGCTGGGCGCTGAGCAAACTGACGCTCCAGCACGAGATGGCGCTGGTGCTCACGCTGGAGCAGCTTTACCGCGCCTGCACGATTCGCGCGGGGCATCCATACCACCGGGATTGATCGGCTGGCGCGGAAAAAAGCGGCGCGCAGAAAAATCGCTTGGCGGCGCGCGGCGCGGTGTGGCATACAGCGCGGCTCTTTTCCCCGAAACCGGCGACCGCGGCGAATGCTGCGCCGCCGACGACCACGGCACAGCCGCAACGGACGGCGGAGATTTTTTTTCAACCCCAAATACCAACCACTCATGGCTACCAAATCCAAACCCACCAAATCCACCAAAGCTCCGAAGTACGTCTATACCTGGGGCAACAACAAAGCGGACGGCGACGGCTCGATGAAGCCGCTCCTCGGCGGCAAAGGCGCGAACCTCGCGGAGATGACGCGCATCGGCCTGCCGGTGCCTCCGGGCTTCACGATCACGACGGAAGTCTGCACCTATTTCTACGCGAACAAGCGCACCTATCCGACGACGATGCAGGCGGAGATGGAGAAGGGCGTGGCCAACATGGAGAAGATCATGGGCTACAAATTCGGCGACTCGAAAGGCTTCCCGCTGCTCGTGGCGGTGCGGTCGGGCGCGCGCGATTCGATGCCGGGGATGATGGACACGATTCTGAATCTCGGGCTGAACGACGAGACCGTGCTCGCGCTCGTGAAGGCGACGAACAACGAGCGTTTCGCGTGGGACTGCTACCGCCGCTTTATCCAAATGTATGGCGACGTGGTGATGGGTGTGCAGAAGCGCGAGGGCGAGGATCACGATCCGTTCGAGGCGATCATCGAGCACTACAAGGATGAGAAGTACGGGCAGCACGACATCGACGACGCGAAGCTCGTGGCCGGCGATTACCAGGCGCTCGTCGCGGCTTTCAAGAAGCTCGTGAAAGAGCGCACGGGGAAGGCGTTCCCGAACAATCCGTGGGATCAACTCCGCGGCGCGGCGGGCGCGGTTTTCGGTTCGTGGATGAATGACCGCGCGATCGTCTATCGCCGGAAATACAACATCCCGCAGGAGTGGGGCACGGCGGTCAACGTGCAGGCGATGGTCTAT
>JANXSB010000664.1 GCA_025352865.1 Chthoniobacter sp.
TGGCCACGCGCTTCTACCGCTCGGTCTTCACCGACGGCGACACCAAGCTCAACGTCGGCAAGGACACCAAGGATCTTTTTGAAAAAAGCTCCGGCATGCCGCCGACCGTGGGCACGCTCGACTCGATGGCGAACGAAGCCATTCGCGACGTGCGCGAGGGCGTGAAGGCGTACGAGTTTCTCCTCGAGAAAAACGAACTCGAAAGCGCGAGCAAGCGGCTCGCCGAGGCCGTGACCATCGGCGAATACATGCCGGAAATCCGCACGCTGCCACGCGACAAGAAGCGGCAGGCGCTGGAGTTTGTGCAGAAGACCAACCAGCTCATCTCAGCCATCGACGTGAAGGACTACACGCTCGCCGAGACGCTCACCAAGCAGCTCGAAAAAATCGCCAAGGACTTCGATAGCTCGAAGCCGATGGCCGCGATCGAGACCTCGAAGCAGGTCGCGAAAATGCACCTCGCCAAAGCGCGCAATGCCGCGCTCAAAGGCGACAACGCCACGCTCGAAACCGAACTCACCGCCGCCACCGAACTGTGGCCGCGCAACCCGGAGCTCGCGGAAATGTCGAAGATGATTTTCTCGCAGGGCGACGTGCAGCAAAAGGCGGTGATCGATTTCGAGCAACTCGCCGGCCAGAAAAACTACCGCCAGATTTTCGACGACCGCGTGCGCTTCATCGCCGCGCTCGCGCTTTATCCCGAGAAGCAGAAGCAGCTCGAGGAGGTGCTGAAAAACATGCAGACCATCGAGGGCGCGATCGCCCAGGCGAGCGCGATGGCCGTGCAGACCAACTACGCCGGCGCGTGGGAAAGTGTGGAGAAAATCGCCCCGCAATTTCCCGACGACACCAAGCTCAGCCAGACCCGCGCGAACCTCACCACGCAGGCCGCCGATTTCGTCCGCACGCTCCGCGGCGCGCAGGATCTCGAGAAAAAGGACCAGGTCGGATCGAGCCTCGCGTGGTACCTCAAGGCGCAGAAAATCTATCCGCAAAGCGAGTTCGCCGGCGAAGGCATTGACCGGCTGGTGAAGCGGATTCTGCCGCAGGGCTAAGCGGCGCGTCCCATCCGCGTGTTCCGCTTTCTGCCCACCCTCGCGGCGCTCCTCCTGCTTTCGCCGCTCCGCGCCGCGGAGCCGCCGGCCGCGGTTCCGGCCACTTCCGTCATCTTCTCCGCGGAGGATTCTTTCGCTCTCGATCAGCTCGAGGAAAACCCCGCCGTCACCCGCCGGATGGTCGATGCGCTGGTCCTCGCCGTCACTCAGCAGCCCGACATCGGACGCGCGTGGCGTTCGCTCGTGACGCCCGCGGATCGTGTGGGCATCAAGGTTTGCGCGGCAGGCGGGCGTTACTTCGCATCGCATCGCGGCATCGTCGAGGCCATCGTCGCGGGACTCGACGAGGCGGGCATCCCGCCCGCGCGCGTCATCGTTTGGGATCGCGATGACACCGAGTTGCGCGCCGCCGGTTTCATCGCCCAGCGCGGCGGCTACCAAGTCCGCGGCATCGCTCCGGGGACCGGCTACGACCGCGCCGCGCCGGTCAGCGCGCCCACGCTCGGCAAACTCATCTGGGGCGATTTGCTTTTCCAGGATCGCCACCCGCGCGGCGCGAAACCGGTGCCCGAGGCCGACCAGCTCAGCTCCGTGAGCCACGTCGCCAGCGTCGTCAGCCGCGAGATCACGAAGATCATCAACGTCCCCGTGCTCTCCGACGAAAGCGGCTGCGGCATCGCCGGCGCGCTCTACAACATGACCGTGCCGAACGTGGACAACTGGCGGCGCTTCACGCAGAGCGACGGCGGCAGCGACGCCATCCCCGACGTTTACGCCGACGAGCACCTCGGCCCGAAAGTCGTCCTCACCATCATGGATGCGCTGCGCCCGCAGTACGCCGGCGGGCCGCAGTTCAATCCGAACTACGCCTTTGCCTGGCACACCATCTACGCGGGCAAAGACCCCGTCGCGCTCGACGCGCACGCGCTCCGGCTGATCGAGGGCTGGCGCAAGGAGGCGAAGCTGCCGCCCATCGGCAAACGCGCCGCGTGGCTGGAAAGCGCCGCGCAGGCCGGGCTCGGAAATTTCGCCGAGGGAAAAATCATCGTCCGTCCGGTCGAGGCAAAATAGCGGCGGGCGAAAGCCCAAGCTGCATTGATTTTCCCGCGCTCCTCGCGAAGATGCGCGCCCCAATGGAATCCGCGCGCATCAACACCACAGACCTCGGCGGGCCGCTGCTCGCCAGCGTGTCGCGTTCGTTTTACCTCAGCATCCGGCTGCTGCCCGCCGTGCTGCGCGCGCCCATCGGGCTGGCGTATCTGCTGGCACGCGCGAGCGACACCATCGCCGACAGCACCGCCGTGCCGGTCGCCGCGCGGCTGCGGCATCTCGCGGCTTTCTGGCAGATGATCCGCACCGGCGAACCCGATGGCATCGAGGAGCTGCGCCACGAAATCACCTCGCCGCACGACGGCGAATGCACGCTCATCGCGTGCCTCGGCGACTGCCTCACATGGCTCGCCGCGCTGGAGCAAAAAGATCGCGGCGAGATCATCGGCGTGCTGGAAAAAATCATCCGCGGCCAGACGCTCGACCTCGAGCGCTTCGGCGACGGCAGCCATGTCGTCGCGCTCCAGACCGCCGCGGAGCTGGACGAGTACACGTATCTCGTCGCCGGCTGCGTCGGCGAATTCTGGACGCGGCTCTGCCTGCATCATCTGCCGAACTGCGCGCATCTCGGCCTCGCCGACCTCCGCCGGCTCGGCGCGAATTTCGGCAAGGGACTCCAGCTCGTGAACATCCTCCGCGACGCCCCAGCCGACCTGCGCGCCGGGCGCTGCTACTTTCCCGAGACCGAACTCCGCGCCGCCGGCACCTCCCCCGCCCCACTCGGCCACGACCCGGCGAAAGCCCAACCCGTCTTCGACCTTTGGCGCGCGCGCGCCGCCGCGTATCTCGACGACGGCTTCCGCTACATCGAGGCGCTCCGCTCGCCGCGACTGCGCGCGGGCTGTTTCCTCCCGTGGTATCTCGGCGTGCAAACCCTCGCGCTCATGGAAAAGACACCGCCGCTCGCGAATGCCGATAAAATCAAGGTTCCGCGCGCCACCGTGCGCCGCGCGCTCGCGCTCGCGGCTCCCGTGGCCTTCTCCGATTCCGCGCTCCGCTCGCTGCATCCAAACGGCGCGGTGCCAAAGTAGCCCGAGCTTCAGCCCGTTTGCACAGCGCATGGCTCCGGCGAAAACCACGCGTCATTCTGCCGGGAGTTTCGGGAGGCTCGCAAAAGGAGAATGCTCTTGCCAGCGCGGGGCGGCGGATGAGCATGCAGCGCATTGATGATTGCGACCTCCATTTCGCGAATCCTCCCGCGCCTGCGGGCGGTGGCGGGGTGTCTCGCGATGTCCGTGCTGGCGATGGCTCCGCTGCGCGCGGGCGAGGCGGAGGAAGTGCGGCGGATGCTGATTCGCGGGGAATACGAAAAGGTGATCGCGCTGACGACGGGCCTGATGGCGAAGGAACCGGACGAAACGGAGTGGCCGCTGCTGCTGGGCGAGGCGCAGACGGCACTGGGGCGTTACGCGGAGGCGCGGGAGACGCTGGTGCGCGGGATGGAAAAGTATCCGTCATTGTCGCGGCTGCGGCTGGCGGCGGTGGAGGCGCTGCGGGCGACGGGCGCGGTGCAGGAGGCGAAGAAGGAACTGGAGGCGCTCGATCCGCAGCGGGGTGGCGGGGCGATGTATGGCTCGGCGGCGGAGATCGTGGCGCGGGGTCGGGCGGCGCTGCTTTTCGGCACGGACCCGAAGATCATATTGGAGCGGCTCTACGATCCGGCGCGGAAGGCGCAGCCGGACTTGCGCGACAGCTATCTGGCGTGCGGCGATCTGGCTTTGGAAAAGGGCGACTCGGCGCTGGCGGCGAAGACTTTCGCGAATGCGACGAAGAAGTTTCCCGAGGACGCGGACGCTTGGTACGGGCTGGCGCGGGCTTACGCGCCGAGCGATGGCGACGCGATGCGGGCGGCGCTGGAAAAGGTGTTCGCTTTCAACGAGCGGCATGTGGGCGGGTGGCTGCTGGTGGCGGAGAATCAGATCGACGCGGAGAATTATACCGACGCGGAAAAGGCTCTGGCGACGGCGCTGAAAACGAACCCGAACCGGCCCGAGGCGCACGCGCTGCGCGCGGTGCTGGCGAATCTGCGCGCGGACGCGAAGGGCGAGGCGACGGCGCTGGCGGCGGCGCGAAAATTCTGGCGGGAGAATCCGGCGGTGCCGCAGCTCGTGGGGCGGAAGCTGTCGCAAAAGTACCGCTTTGCGGAGGGCGCGGCTTTGCAGCGCGAGGCGCTGAAATACGACCCGCAGTATCTCCCGGCGAAGGCGCAACTCGCGCAGGATCTTTTGCGGCTGGGAAAGAACGACGAAGGCTGGAAGCTCGCGGACGAAGTGCAGCAGGCCGACCCGTATGACGTGGTTGCTTTCAACCTGACCACGCTGCGCGATGCGCTGGCGAAATTCCGCACGCTGACGAGCGAGCATTTCGCTGTGCGCATGGACCCGCGCGAGGCGGACATCTACGGCGCGGATGCGGTCGCGCTGCTGGAGCGCGCGCACGCCACGCTGACGAAAAAATACGGCCTGACGCTGGACGAAAAAACAGTCGTGGAGATTTTTCCCGACCAGAAAGATTTCGCGATCCGCACGTTCGGACTGCCGGGCGGCGTGGGTTATCTCGGCGTGTGTTTTGGGCGCGTGATCACGGCGAACAGCCCGGCGGCGCACGCGGGCACGTCGGCGAATTGGGAGGCGGTGCTGTGGCACGAGTTCACGCACGTGATCACGCTCACGATGACGAAGAACAAGATGCCGCGCTGGCTGAGCGAGGGGATCAGCGTGTACGAGGAGCGGCAGGCGCGCGGCAATTGGGGCGAGCGGATGAAGCCGCGTTATCGCGCGATGATTTTGGGCGAAGACCTGACGCCGGTGAGCAAGCTGAGCGCGGCCTTTATGCAGCCGAAGACGCCGGCGCATCTCGGGTTCGCGTATTATGAATCGTCGCTCGTGGTGGAGTGGCTGACGCAGCGCTGGGGGCTGGAGAAAATGAAGCGCGTGCTCGCCGATCTGGCGCGCGGCGTGGAGATCAACGCGGCGCTCGCCGCGCACTTCGCGCCGATCGAGAAGCTGGATGCGGAGTTCGCCGCGCACGCGCAGCAGCTTGCGAAAGCGACCGGCCCGAAGCTCGACTGGACCGCGCCGCCGCGCGCGATCCTCGCGGATGAAACCAAGGCGCAGGAATGGGCGGCGGCGAATCCGAACAACCTCACCGCGCTTTTTGAAATGGCGAAATTTCTGCTCGAAGAGAAGCACTGGGCCGCGGCGAAAATGCCGCTGCAAAAGCTCATCGAACTGTGGCCCGAGCAGCACGATTCCGAAAGCGCCTACGCGCTGCTCACGAAGGCGCATCGCGAACTCGGCGAAACCGACGCGGAGCTGGCGATGCTCAACAAAGTCGTGACGCTCTGCGACGACGCGCCCGACGCCTGCGCGCGGCTCATCGAACTCGCCGCCGCGCGCAAAGACTGGCGCGCGGTGATTGCGAATGCGGAGCGCTTCGCCGCGATCAATCCGCTCACTCCCGCGCCGCACCGCTCCGCCGCGGAAGCCCACGAGGCGCTCGGCGAAACCACCGCCGCCATCGCCAGCTACCGCACG
>JANXSB010000698.1 GCA_025352865.1 Chthoniobacter sp.
CCAGCTTCGTCATCGCCCACCGCCTCTCGACCGTCCGCCACGCCGACCAGATCCTCGTCATGGACCGCGGTCGCATCGTCGAGCGTGGCCGCCACGACGACCTCCTCGCCCTCGGCGGCATCTACGCCCGGCTCTGCGAGAGCAGCTTTCTGGAAAAAGTCGACGCGCCGGAACTCGCGGCGCGCTGAGCCGTTGCCGGCGCGTCAGCTTTTCACTCGCCCGAGCGTCCACCAAATCCACAGACCTATGTGAGCCGTGACGATGAGCCAGAAGATGACCTGGTACGTAACTTTGCCAGTTTTGTGATGGAACCAGTGCTGGGCGAGCAGCGCTCCGGGCCAGCCGCCGAGGGCTTCGAGAAGGTGGAGCGTGTTTTCTGGAGTGCGCTGGCTGCGGTTTTCGGCGCGGGATTTGTCCATGTGATAGGCGGTGAAGGTGAGGCTGCTCATGACGGCGTAGAGCGCCGGCACCCAAGCCGTGAGGAAGCCGAGCGTCGCCGCTCCGATCAGCGCCCCGAGGAAGACCGAGGCTCCCAGCGCGGCTTGCATTTTCGGCTCCGCCCATCGGCTGGTGCGTGGAGGGGCTGCGGCGGTTCGCCGGTTGGTGATCAGCGGCGAAAAGGTTGGATTCGCGCTAGGCGTGCCGCTTTCCAGACGGGCATCAAGGGCGCGCGGGCGCTGCTGGTCATCGGTGCCATAGCGATAGCTGACGATTGCGCCGACGGCGTGCCGGGGAGCGCGATTGGCGAGCGCCCGCATGTGGAGAAAGACATCCGGCCCGCCATCTTCAGGCTCGATGAAACCGAAGCCCTTTTCGTCGTCCCACATGCGCACGCTTCCGCGGGTGCGTTGATTTGAACCGGGCGGTTTCATGGACGGGCTTCGTGGCAATCTAAGGTGGGAGAGGTGGGCGTGCTCATCGCGGACACCGCATGTCGTTTCACCCGGCGGCGGCGCGCGCTGCAAGAGCGAAGTGCGAGTGGCTGCGAAGAAAGGAAGCGCGCTCGCGTTCGCCAGCTCGGTTCTTCATTGTGGCCGCTGCTGCGCCTGCGCCATCTTCCCGGCCTCATGCCCTCGCCTTCCTCTCATCCGCGCGATCCTTTGCATGGGGTCACGCTGCAGACGATGGTGCGCCAGTTGGTCGGGCGGCATGGGTGGGAGGTGATGGGGTGGCGGATTCCAATCCGGTGTTTCCAGCTCGATCCGAGCGTGAAATCCAGCCTCACCTTTCTGCGCAAGACGCCGTGGGCGCGGAAGAAGGTGGAGGCGTGGTTTGCCGAGGAGGCTGCGGATGCTCCGCCGGACTCGAAAGAATGACGGGCATTTCCAAACGGCCGGATCGCGGCTAGGTTCCGCGCCCCGAACCGATGAACGTCCTGTCCGCCAAATTTCAGACCAGCGCGCCGAATGTGGAATCGTGCCCGGTCTCGGAGCTGCCGGAGTTTGCCTTCATCGGGCGGTCGAATGTGGGGAAGTCGTCGCTGCTCAACATGCTGGCGGGCGCGAAGGCGCTGGCGAAGGTTTCGGCGACGCCGGGCCACACGCAGTTGATCAATTTCTTCTCGATCGGCACGACTTGGAGCCTCGTGGATCTGCCGGGCTATGGGTATGCGAAGACGGCGCGGACGGAGCGGGACCGTTTCCAGCAGATGATCGCTGGCTACCTGTGCGAGCGGGCGAATCTGGCGTGCGTGTTTGTGCTGATCGACTCGCGGCATGAACCGCAGGCGATTGACTTGGAATTTGTGGAGTGGCTGGCGGGCGAGCGGGTGCCTTTTGCGCTGGTCTTCAGCAAGGTGGACAAGGTGTCGCCGGGCCGGGTGCGGGCGAATATCGAGTTGTTTCTGGCGAAGATCGCGGCGTGGTGCGGGGAGTTGCCGAGGGTTTTTACGACGTCTGCCGAGACGCGGAGCGGGCGGGCGGAAGTGCTCGGCTTCATAAAGGAAACGCTGGGGCAAGTGGCACCTGCGGAGTAACTGCGGATGTTGGAAACGATGACGCTGGAAGATCTCGGATGGAATGCGGAGTTCGCAGCGGAGTTCGCACCTTATCATCTG
>JANXSB010000708.1 GCA_025352865.1 Chthoniobacter sp.
GCGATGGTCGTGGAGCGCTCGACGGTCTTCACATGCTCGACATTCGCCTCGATCGTCGGCTCGTCCGCGAGGTCGCTGCGCTTGAATTTCCGGCCATGCCCCGGCGGTGCGGGATGCAGCGTGAGCGTGACCTTTTCCCCGGTATGCAGCGACGAGCCGCTGACGCTGGCGGATTTGGCGAGAGTGTGCTGGAGATGGGTCATGGGCAAAAGCGGGCGCTCGTTATGGCGGCGTGCGCGCGGCACGACAAGCCAGTTGTCGTGGAGAAATGATGTGCGACATGGCCTGGCCGCCGCTACACCACTCCGCGATGAAATCCACACCGCTCCGCATCGCCCAGGTCGCCCCGCTTTGGACGCGTATCCCGCCTTCCAACTACGGCGGCATCGAACTGCTCATGAAGCTGCTCATCGACGAACTGGCCGCACGCGGTCACGAGGTCACGCTCTTTTCGTCCGGCGACTGCCAGACCAGCGCCACGCTGCATGCCACCGTGGAAACCAATCTCACCGACCGCATCGCCGCGGGCGAAATGTACATGTCGGAATACTACATGAACTCGATGATGGCCGAAGTGCTGCGCGAAGCGGGCCGCTTCGACATCATCCACTACCACCTCAGCAGCGCGTGGATTCCGTACGCCGCGGCCACCCGCACGCCCGGTCTTTTTACCATGCATACGAGTCCCCATCTCGACGATGAATGGGTTATGCACCGCTGGCCGAAAGTCGCCGTCGCCGGCATCAGCCACAGCCAGATGCACGCGGCCAGCATGAAACTCGGACGTAAGTTTCCCATCGTTTACAACGGCTGCGATTTCGAGGCTTACGACCCTTGTTATGATCCCGGCGAGTATCTCGCCTACCTCGGCAGGATGTCGGCGGAGAAAAATCCCCTCGGCGCCATTCAGATCGCTCAAGCTGTTGGCCTACCCATCGTCATTGCTGGCAAGCCGCAGAATCAAAACGAAGCAAAGTATTTCGCCGATCACATCGAACCACTCATCGACGGAAAAAGCGTGCGCTGGATCGGGCCGGTGAATCATGCGCAAAAGAACCAGCTCCTTCGCCACGCGTCGGCGCTCATCTTTCCGATTCAGTGGGACGAACCCTTCGGCCTCGTCATGATCGAAGCAATGGCTTGTGGATGTCCGGTCGTCGCGCACCGGCGCGGTTCCGTCGAGGAGGTCGTCGATCACGGCGTAACGGGCTATCACGCGGGAGTTATCGACGCCATGGCGGAACTCGTTCCGCAAGCCCTCGCGCTGGACCGCACTCTCGTTCGCACACATGCCCGGGAGCGCTTCGGTTACGCGAAAATGGTGGATGAATATGAAGCGCTCTACCGCTCGCTGCTGCGGTAAAGATGACGGCGCGTTGCTTGTTGTCGTCTTACTCGGACCTGGCTTCCTGATAGTTTCCAAAGGACACCAGCCGGATGCCAGATTCGCGGATAAATGCCGCGATTCTTGGATCGGTGAGAGTGGCGACCTCTGCCTCGCGCTCAGCGAGGTAAACGGACTGAAAGTCTGACGAGCGATAACCGGGGTGGCATGAAACCTCGGTCCATCCGGGAAGGACCTCATGCTCCAGTATGGTTAGCAGAAATGGCACGCTGACATAATTCAGTTCCGTGACCATCCATTCCCATTGCGCGTAAAAGCCGCCGACGAAACGCACACGCCCGTCGTCGCGCAACGGAACACCGAGCGGTGCAACCAGTTCGCTGAAGATGGGCAGCATGCCGGGTTGTCGATGGGCGTGGCGGTGGGAATCAACATGGGTCGGCAGCCGGCCCATCAGACGCTCGAATTCGCCGAGTTGCCGATGATACTCTTCACGCACCGCCTGATGATTTCCGAGATCGAATTCACGCTCGTCCTCGCCCCATACATCAAAATGGAGGCCAATTCCCAAGTTTGGATGATCTCGAGACAAGGCCACCGCTTCCTTCACCGCACGGCCATAGACCATCAAGCTCGTGCTGGTCACGACACCCTTAGTGTGGGAGTCGATGATGCCACGGTTAATTCCTGCGGAGGCTCCGAAGTCGTCTGCGTTAATGACCAAATACTTATCCATATGCGTTCTCCCATTTAGATACCGGCTCTGCTGCAAAGGCTGTCCATGACTTTCTCCGCCGCGAAGTACTCCGCCGCGATTTCAAGCGCGGCGCGCCGGTGGCCGATGTAGTCGCTCTCGATGGCATCAACTGCCTCAAGCACATCGTCTTGTGTGCGAAATGAAAACAGGCCGCGTCCAGTCGGAAGGATATTGCCAAAACCCGTGTCCTGATTGATGACCGGCCGGCCCGCGGCAAGATAACAGCAACTGCGGTCGCTAAACCATCCGCTCCGCAACCGGATGTTTTGCTCCTTGGCGACGGTGAACTCACCACGCGAGCCGCTGACGTAACGCCGGTAGGCCTCGCAGTCACGCGATACATCCAATGAGTCGATAAGCCGCCATCCGCGGGCCGCAAACAAATCACGGTCTTCCTTTGGCAGTCCGGCGGCGACCTCGAATTGAACCGATCGCTTCTCGGGCAATTCCAGGAACTTCACAAACTCCGGGCGCTTGCTCCACGAATAACTTTCCCCTTTCCAAACGATGTCGTTGCCCTTGTTATTCCACGTCGCAATCGTCGTATAGGTCGAACCGGGCGCCTCATCCAGCGGCCAAAGCTCCAGCGCAACAGGCTGGCGTGTCGGCTGCCAGTGATAACGGACAAGCGGCACGCCGCAATCGGGGGCATCGAAATTTTCGCCGTAGGAAAAATGGGTATCGTGCGCATCGAGGGTCTCAATCATCGTGCGATTGCCTTCGGCGATGAGAATCTCGGTCTTTACCGGGTCCGTCTCGACATAGATTTTGTGCGGAATGCGATCGTGTTCCGGCAATAACTCCTGACCGCCGCTGACGTTCAAAAATGCGTCCGCATCGTGATAAACTTGGTTGAGTGCGCTCGCTGTCATTCCCCAGCGGCGGCCATCGTAATGGCAATGGGCTGCCCATTTGCCGGCAAAGCCATGCGCATCCAGCACCGCGCCCAGCGTATCCACATGGCCCGCAGCGCCCCAGTCGTAGGTATATTCATGGGTGTTCAGGTCATAAACCATCCGCGCGGAATCCTCGACATAGTAAACGTCCCACCCCAGCTTGCGCAGGCCAATCAAGTAATGCAGAAACTGATAAGTAACACCGGCCAGCGGATACCAGAACACAAGTCCAAAGACGATGATCTTTCCCCGACGGCGGGTCATGGGAAACCCTCCGGCTTGTTAAGTCGGCGCACCACTCGCGCCGGGTTGCCGGCGACGATGGTGTAAGGCTCCACGTCTTCGCAAACCACGCTGCGCGCCCCGACAATGGAGCCATTTCCAATGGTCACACCAGGCAGAATACAGCAGTCGAAACCAATCCAGACATCGCTTCCAATCCGCACAGGCCGGGCTGGAACATCAGCAGCTACCTTGCGAAAGGAGCGCTTTGATAAACCTTGCAACTCGGCACGCCGTGCTTCCGGTCCCAATGGCATGCGGTAAGTATCCATGATGACGACCGACCAGGAAATCATGGTGAACGCTCCGATGGAAATCTCCTCGTCGCATAGAAACCAAACCGAAGTGAGCAAAGCACATTCGCCAATGTGAACGCGGGCTCTGGGTCCGAGATCAAACATGGTGCCGTCATTTACCTGGCTGCCGCGGGCAAAAGTAATTGCCGCGGGTTGTTCGCTGCGGCAGAGGTCGAACGAATAGACCGTGTGAACGTAGGCGGTTTCGTCGATGACGATGTTCTCCGGTATGGGTGCCGGCTCCCAATCACCGGGGAACTGGCGTTCGACAGTCTTAATCATGACGCTGCGTCGAAATAATCTCGACCACCCGCGCGGGATTGCCCAACACCCGCGCGCGAGGCGGCACATCGTGACTGACCATCGCTCCGGGCTCGATGAAGGCTCCATCACCGATGGTGACGCCTTTGATCACTGTCGCATTGTGTCCGATGTAAACGTCATTGCCGATTGTCACCGGCCGGTTTGTGTAAGGGCGTCGAGGAAGACCTTCATGCAACGGCGAACATGCGATCACGTCGGCGTGACGTTCGGCGACTTCCGTCGGATGAAAATCCGAATCGCTGACGACGGCGTTCCAACCGATATAGACGTGATGACCAATACGGATTTCCAGTTCGCACAGAAGCACGCTGCCGTAGAACGCGCATTCGTCGCCGATGGTCACATGGCCGCCAGGGTTCACGGCGAAGTGGACGCCGTCGAGTGTGCAGCGGCAACCGATCACCACGGCGGCCGTCCGCTGGCTGCGGAAGCGGCTGAAAGCCTTAGGGCCAGTAATCAATGTATCTTCGCCGAGCACCACATTGAGTGGCACCTCGCCATTCGACCAGCGTCCGGGTTGGGGAACGTATTCACCCACGGCTCGCGCACTCACAATTCCTCCGCGTCGGTGCGGGAAAAGACGATGTTTGTGTCCTCCTCAATCGGCGCTCTTAGCCTTTGCAAGCGGCACGGCGGACTGGGTTGCAAGTA
The DNA here is from genome assembly GCA_025352865.1 of Chthoniobacter sp. GTDB lineage: Bacteria > Verrucomicrobiota > Verrucomicrobiia > Chthoniobacterales > Chthoniobacteraceae > Chthoniobacter. The sequence goes on from JANXSB010000708.1 coordinate 4,552, forward strand.
GGCCGTTGCCTCGTAGTCATTTGCGATGGCATAGGCATGGTAGCCCGCGTTACGAAATGGCCGGAGCACATCGTCGGCGCTGCGACCAAGCCGGCCGAGCATTTCAGGATGAACCTCGACGAGAAACTCGCAGTCCTGCCGCCCGTTTTTCAAAAGCAAGTTCGCGCCGGCGATCACCGCACCTTCCGCGCCTTCGACGTCGATTTTCACCAGCCGCGCCTGTGCCATTTCCTCGGGAGTAAGTAACTCATCGAGAGGCGCAGCCCGAACGAGCGCTTTGGCGACAGTGTTAGGTGCGGCGGCGATGGTGGTCGTGCCGCAGTTGCATTCGTCACCAGGGTAAAGCTCGACTTCTCCGTGCGAATCAGACGCAGCGCAGTTGAGCGTGCGCACTCGGGCGCGATTGCGGGCGACGTTTGTCTCGAGCAGCGCGAAAATCTCCGGCGACGCTTCGATGCCCACGACCGAGCCGCGCGGACCGACTCGGCGCGAGGCGAGCAAAGAAAAGAACCCAATGTTCGCTCCAATATCCACAAAACCATCGCCAGGCCGCAATCGGCGCAGCACGAAAGCGGTCACATGCGGCTCCCAGGTGCCGAAGTAATAAAGGTACTGCTGGATAATGTCATTGGTATTACCCGAGATGCGGCCGGCGACAGTGCTGGCCACGAACTGATGTCCGCGCCACGCGAGATAGGGCTCGACGATTTGCTGCCAAATGTTCTCCTTGGCCGAGGACGGTGGCGCGAAGCGGATGAAAGCGCGAGCGAACGGAATGAGCACCCTGGCCCACGGATGGCTTAGCGCGTTAGTCATAAGTCTGCATCTCAGACACGAGGTCTTGTGTGATCGGTGCCAGGCTGTGACCGTGCAGCCGGGAGTAAAGTCCGTCCTTCGCGATTAACTCGGCATGGGTGCCATCCTCGACAATCCTTCCGCGCTCCAGCACCAGAATCCGATCTGCCTTGCGGATCGTGGAAAGGCGATGCGCGATGATGAAGGTCGTGCGGCCCATTGTCAGGCGTTCGAGCGCTTCGAGGAGCAGACTTTCCGTCACGGAATCGAGCGCAGACGTGGGCTCGTCGAGAATGAGAATGCGCGCGTCTTTCAAAAATGCTCGCGCGATGCTAAGTCGCTGGCGTTCGCCGCCGGACAGCGTGGCACCGCGCTCCCCAATTACCGAGTCGTAGCCACGCGGGAGGCGACGGATGAACTCGTCCGCGTTCGCGGCCACCGCTGCGGCGACGACTTCCTCGCGGCTCGCGGACGGACGGCCAAAGGAGATGTTTTCCGCGATGCTGAGGGGAAACAGGAACGGCTCCTGGAGGACAAGCGCTATCTGCCCGCGCAAACCTTCGATGTTCACATCGCGCAAATCGTATCCATCCACCGTGACACGGCCCGAGTCAGGGTCGAAAAACCTGACGAGCAGACTAAGTAACGTCGTCTTTCCCGCGCCGGTCGGCCCGACGACAGCGATAACTTCACCTGGGTTTGCTTCCAGACTTATACTTTCTAGGACTGGCTGCCCTGGCTCATAGGCAAAGCTCACGTCCTCGTAACGAACATGCCCGCGAATCTTGACATCACGGGCATTTGGCACCTCCACCACATCGATCGGTGCGTCGAGCATTTCCAAGACGCGCCCCGCATTTGCGCCAAGCATCTGCATGGTGGAAGCGGTATAGACGACCGTGTTGATGGGCTCGTAAAGCGCGGCGAGGTAGGCGAGGAAGACCAGCACCGTGCCCACGGTGATGCGTCCGTCGAGGACGCGCGTGGCCCCGAGCCACACGATCCCCGCAGTGCTCAGCGCGGTGAGCAAACCAATCAGCAGCTTGAACTTCATGTCCATCATCGCGGAGGCGCGATGAGCGTGGACCGATTCGCCGGCCGCCTTTCGCCAGCGTGCGTGCTCCAGTTTCTCGCGGGTGAAAGCCTGCACGGCTGGGATGGAAGTGAGCGTTTGCTCGACCAGCACCATGAGCTGCGTTTCCAAGTCGCTGCGACGGCGTGCGGCTTCCTCCATGACTTTGCTGAAGCCGCCGATCGACAGTGCCATCAGCGGCACCACGGCCAGCGAGAGCGCCGCCATGCCCGGATCGAGGCGCCACATGATTCCGAAGACGCACACCAAAGTAAGACCGGAATGCACGACGGGAATCAGCGTGCTGCTGACCAAAGTCTGCACGCAATAAGTATCCACGGTCACTCGGGCGACCAAGTCCGCGACTTGCTGCCGGCCATGAAAACGCAGCGACATTTTTTGCAAATGCGCATAAAGGTCGGCACCGAGGTCATAGACCATGCGCTGCCCCACGCTGACAAATGCGGTCGTGCTGACCATCGAAAGCACGGAGTGGCCGAGAAATAACAGCACCGTGGCAATGGCAATCCACACGACCATGCGGTGAGGCTCAACGCCGCCGGGAAGCCGCGCGAGCCAGTCTGCCGCGGCTGCGGGCAGGGGTTGCTTTCCGAGCACGTTATCGACGAGGACCTTCATCGGCCAGGGTCGGAGAACTTCGAGAGCGACTTCAAAAATCATCGTCACCAGCACCACGGTGAGTCCGCTCCGATGCGGCCATATGTAGGGCAGGAGGCGTCGGATTTTCCTCACCTGGGTTTCCTCGGATATTTGCGGCCCGGCCGGCGGGCGAGCATGCCGAGCGCGCTGGACAGCAACAGACCTATCGCGCCGGGCTCGGGCACCGCAAACGTGCCAACCTTATCCGACTCCGAGGCGAAGGGCAAACCGTCACCGAAAGTAACTTGAACACCGTCGCCGATATTCAGCGCGGCGAGGTTCTGACCTGCCGTGAAAGTAACTGCCGCGTTGGCGTTCACCGTGGCCGTGCCGCTGGTGAACGAACCGTTCACCTGGGTCACGCCGGGGCCATTGGCCGTCAGCGTGTCGAAAGTTTGGGTGCCGTTGAGAGTCAGCGTCCCCGAGCCGGTTTTCGTCAGTGTCCCCGCACCGCTTACGCTGCCCATGGTGACGCTGGCCGCGCCCGTCACGGTCAGAGCATGACCATTTAACCCGACACTGCCGACATTCAACGCGCCAGCCGCGGCGCTGAAGGTTTCATTGTCTCCGAGGTTCAAAGCAGCGGCAATTGTCTGAGAGTCGGCATCGCTATTCACGATGCCACCCGCACCGACAGTCACACTCTGCGGGCCGGTAATCGTGAAAGCTCCGGCTGTGTTATCGAACGTAATCGATGCGACATTCCACGCCGTGTCCACCCGTGGAGTCAGGCGTGTGCTTCCCGCGAAGGTTAACGCCACCGTTCCATTATTCGCAGGCGTGCCATTGGGGTTCCAGTTGTTGGCCGTGGACCAGTTGTTATCCGTGCCACCGCCATCCCATGCGGAGGTGGGAATGAGGGTAAGACGAAAGGCGTGAGTCAGGCCGCCGATCGTGCCGGAACCCACGATCTGGCCGGAGTCGTTGATGCCGTATGCAGTAATCAAGTCCCACCCGCTGCCCGCGGGAATCAACGTGTTCAAGTCGGCCATCGGGCCGGTTCCACCGATGTAGAAAGCATGTGTGACAGCATCGCCCGCGAGGAAAGAATCGCCCACGGTCTGGCCTGTGGTGTTGATGGCGAAGGCCTCGCTCTGGGTGCCGCCAAGCGTGCCAAGGTCGGTGCCGACGGTGCTGATCAGACCGGCGGCAGCGGTGCGAAAGGCGTGGTAGATCGCGTTGCCCGACATGGCGGAGTAACCCACGGTTTGCCCGGAGGCATTGATGGCGTTGGCATAACTATAAGTGCCGCCGAGTGTGCCGAGGTCGGTGCCAGGCGCGCTGATCAGTCCTGTAGCGGTAGTGCGAAAGGCATGTTCCGCCGCGTCGCCGGCGGTGGCCGAGTAACCGACTGTCTGGCCCGAGGCATTGATGCC
>JANXSB010000005.1 GCA_025352865.1 Chthoniobacter sp.
GAGATGAGCACGGGGCGGTTGCCGTTGGTGCGCATCTCGGTGTGCGGGTCGATGCCTAGCGCATAGTAGATCGTCGCCGCGAGGTCGTCGGGGCGGACGGGGTCTTCGGCGGGATAGGAGCCGGTCTTGTCGGACGCGCCATAGACGAAGCCGCGCTTCACGCCGCCGCCGGCGAGGAGCGTGGTGTAGCACTGCGGCCAGTGGTCGCGGGAGACGTTCTTGTTGATCTGCGGGGTGCGGCCAAACTCGCCCATCCAGACGACGAGCGTGGAGTCGAGCAGGCCGCGCTGGTCGAGGTCGTTGAGGAGGGTGGGGAGGGTCTGCTCGGTGATGGGGAGGTGGTATTTCTCGACGATGGGATACATGCGGGTGTTGTTGAAGCCGTGCGTGTCCCAGCCGCCGCCGTCGGTGCGCTGGCCGCCGATGGAGTCGGAGAAATAGACGGTGACGAACTTGGTGCCGGCCTCGACGAGGCGGCGGGCGAGGAGGCAGCTCTGGCCGTAGCTGGTGCGGCCGTAGGCTTCGCGGATGACGGCGGGTTCGGCGGAGAGGTTGAAGGCTTCGCGGAGTTTGGGCGACTGGAGCATGCCGATGGCGCGCTCGTAGTAGGAGTCGAGGCCGCGGGCCTGGGCGGAGTAGTCGAGCATGCGGGCCTGCTGGTCGATGAGCTGCTGGAGGCCGCGCCGCGCCTGGAGGCGCTCGAAAGGCAAGCCCTCCGGCAGGCTCAGCTCGGGCAGTGCGAAGGCGGGCGAGTTTGGATCCTGGAGGACGGTGAGCGGGTCGTGGGTTTTGCCGAGGAAGCTGGCGTGCTGGCCGGGCGTGACGGAGCCGTCGCCGATCACGTACGGATACGAGATGGCAGTCGGCATTTCGCCGGGGAGCGAAGCGAACTTGTCCACGATGGAGGCGTAGCCGGGGAAGAGGTCGAGCGAATCGCGGAGGCGCTGATCGTCGGTCGGCGGGGCGTGGCCGGTGAGGGCGTAGTAGCCGGCGGAGTTGTGGTTCTTCATGGTGTGCGTCATCGAGCGGATGAGCGTGACCTTGTCCATGATCTGCGCGGTCTTCGGCAGATGCTCGGAGACTTGGATACCGTCGGCTTTGCTACTGATTGGTTTGTGCGGGCCGCGGATGCCTTCGGGCGCGTCGGGTTTCATGTCGAACATGTCGATGTGCGACGGGCCGCCCCACTGGAAAAGGAAGATGACCGACTTCGCGCGGGCCTTGAGTTTGGTGGCGCTGGCGAGTGCTTCCGCGCGGAGCATCTGCGGCATGGCGAGGCCGAGCAGGCCGAGGCCACCGACCTTGAGGGCGTGGCGGCGGGTCAGGGCGCGGTGAAAGTCGGGGCAGGCGAAGTCGCGCATGGGTGCATTGTTAATACGCGAAATGATTGGGGCTTAGAAGTTGCGCCGCAAGGCGTCGGCGTTGGAAAAACCTGCTGTCATCCTGAGGGGAGTTTCCGGCGGGCGCAGGCGGGCGGAAACGGAGTCGAAGGATCTCTCACTATTTCTTCGGGGCAAGGTGGCGGTGAGATGTGCGCGGCTTCACCCGCCGCCTGCGCCCCGAAGAAATAGTGAGAGATCCTCCGACTGCGCGTCGCAAAGCCGACGCTCCGCTCAGGATGACGGCGGTTTTTCCAACCGCAAAACGCCCGCAAACACGCGCCGCGCTTGCCGCAAGGCACACATGCGCGGAGGATGCGCGGCTCATGATTTCGCTTTCCGACACGCCAGGCATTTCCTTCGCCGAGAAGGTGCGGGAGATTTTCTCGGAGACGGGGCTGCTCGCGCAGGCGAAGAATTTTGAATACCGCGCGGAGCAGCAGGACATGGCCGTGGCCGTGGCGCGGGCACTGAGCGAGGAGCGGCATCTGGTGGTCGAGGCGGGGACGGGCGTGGGAAAGTCGCTGGCGTATCTGGTGCCGGCGGTGCTGTGGGCGCTGGAGCAGAAGAAGAAGGCGGTGATTTCCACCTACACGATCAACTTGCAGGAACAGCTCGTGTACAAAGACATCCCGATTTTGCAGAAAGTCCTGCCCGTCCAGTTCGAGGCGATGCTGTGGAAAGGGCGCGGCAATTTCCTCTGCCCGCTGCGGCTGGAGCGGGCGCGGCAGAATGCGGGCGAGCTTTTCACTTCGCCGGAGCAGGCGGAGCTGGATCGCATCTGGCAATGGGCGCAGACCACGAAGGACGGGACGCTCAGCGATTTCGCGGTGGAGCCGGATTCGCATGTGTGGTCGCTGGTGTGCAGCGAGCAGCACATCTGCACGGCGAAAGGGTGCGGGACGAATCCGAAGTGCTTTTACCAGGCGGCGCGGAAGCGTCTGCTGACAGCGGATGTGGTGGTGATGAATCACACGCTCTTCTTTATGAATCTCGGCGGGCTCGCGGAGCAGGAGGAAGGGAGCGGGTATTTGTTTGCCAATGACTTCGTGATCTTCGACGAGGCGCACACGGTCGAGGGCGTGGCGGGGAAAATGATCGGACTCGGGGTGTCGCAATACGGGCTGCGGTATGCGCTGCGGCGGCTCTACAATCCGGAGACGAAGAAGGGCCTGTTTCAGGTGCATCGCAATGTGGACGGGGTGAAGGCGACGGCGGAATTGCTGCTCAAGGTGGACACGTTTTTCGACAAGGTGGGGACGCGCGCGGATTTCAAAAAGGGGCGCGAGTTCCGCGTGCGGCAGCCGGATTTCGTGGAGGACTCGCTGACCGCGGAGCTGGCAAAAGTGCAGACGCTGGTGGTGCAGACGCTCAAAGGAATGGAGGACGAAATCGCGAAGGCGGAGCTGCAGGACCTCGGCCGCCGGCTGCGCGATGCGCGCGGGGGCATCGCGACCTTTTTGAAACAGGACGCGGAGGATCATGTGTACTGGGTGGAGCGCACGGGGAAGACCCAGCAGTTCCACGCGCTGCACGCCGCGCCGGTGGATGTGGCCGCGCATCTGCGCGCGCTGCTTTTCCGCGACGACCACTGCTGCGTGATGACGAGCGCGACGCTCTCGGTGGGCAGCGCGGCGCTGGATTATTTCCGCACGCGCGTCGGCGCGGACGAGGTGGAGGCGCGGCAGATTGGAAGCCCGTTCGACTACGAGCGGCAGATGCGGCTCTACATCACACGCAAGATGCCCGACCCGCGCGACGCCGGCTACGAGGCCGCGCTCGCCGAGCGCATCGAGCATTTCATCGGCATGACGAAAGGCCGCGCGTTCGTTCTTTTCACCAGCTACAAAACGATGTCCGCCCTCGCCTCCGCGCTCCGCGAGCGGCTGGACGATCTCGACTACAAACTGCTCGTCCAGGGCGAGGGCCTGCCACGGCACCGGCTGCTCTCCGAGTTCAAACGCAACGACCGGCATGTGCTGTTCGGGACGGAGAGTTTTTGGAGCGGCGTGGACGTGCCCGGCGAGGCACTGTCGAACGTCATCATCACGCGCCTCCCCTTCTCCGTCCCCGACCACCCGCTCATCGAAGCGCGTCTCGAACTGATCGAGGCGCAGGGCGGCGATCCCTTTTCCGAATACTCGCTGCCCGAGGCGATTCTGAAACTTCGCCAGGGTGTTGGCCGCCTCATCCGCACGCGGCAGGACAGCGGCATCGTCGTCATCCTCGACCCGCGCGTGCTGACGAAAAACTACGGCTCCGCGTTTTTGAAAGCCCTGCCGAAGTGCCCGGTGGAGATCGTCTAAGCGGCGCTCCCTTCAAGAATCCAAACTTAACCACTTCATTCCGTCCCGAGCGCGCTCTCTCCGGTCAGTTCCTCGATCCCCCTCGCCAGCTCCGCCGCCTCACTTTCCAGCAGCCCCAGCTCCTTCTCCAAAGCCTCGACGTGCCGCTTCACCGTCTCGTCGAAAAACGCCGGGGTCTGGCATAGTTGCGCAGCAGCTCTTCGTGCGGCGGCACAGTCGCAAGTGGGCCAGTTCCATCGAGATCAATGAGACGCAGTTCTCTCATATCATCAGATAAGAACCATTCGGGCCATTCGCCTTCAGGACGGCGAAGTAAATCGAAAGCCAAACCGCGTGCGAGAAGCGTCGCGTGTTCCGAACTGAGATCAACTAAGCAAGATTTGTGATGCCCAGCGTCCCACCATTCGATGAACATTCCTGCTCCGATTGTTCGGGGCATAGGGGACTCGAAAGCGAGCCAAGGCTGAAGTGGCAGGGGCCGGGACTGCCTGCCCATCACCTTTTTGTTATTCGAGACGAGCATGATGATGACGAGGAGCGGCGGAGCGAGGATGCCGTTCAAAACTGCCGTTAGGAAGAGAGCGCGCATGGGGTTGATGCCAATGAGGTCAATGGCTACGCCGACAAGCGTGCAGGCGACGATGATGGCGTAGAAGCGCTTGGCATGATGCGGCTTCTTGTCGAGGCCGTGCTCCCATCCCAATGCCTCACACACCGCATAGCCGGTGGAGCCGGTGAGCACCGGCACGGCGAGGAAACCGGAGCCGATGATCCCGAGCGCAAAGAGCAGAAACGCGCCTTTTCCCGCGATGGGTTCAAGGGCTTTGGCCGCGTCGGTCGCGGTCTCAATCTGCGTCTGGCCGGAAGCGTGCAACGTGGCCGCGGTGGCGAGGATGACGAAGTAAAAGACGATGTTGGCAAACAGCATTCCAATGTTCACGTCGAGTGCGGCGAATTTCAGTTCCTCGTCGGTGGCACCTTCTCGTTGCTGTTCAGTCACACGGCCTGCGCTGATTTCTTCTTCGACTTCCTGGCTCGCCTGCCAAAAGAAAAGGTAGGGCGAGATCGTGGTGCCGAGGATCGCGACCAGCGTGGTGAGGAAAGCGTGGTTGAGTTCGAGGTGCGGGACGAAGGTGCCGCGCAGCACGTCGCCGAGGTTGGGCTTCGAGAGAAACGCCGCGCCGATGTAGGCGAAAAGCGCGAGCGTCAGCCATTTGAAGATGTTCGCGATGAGGCGGTAGTTGCCCCAAATCTGAAACGCCATGACGACTCCGGCGATGGCGATGAGCAGCAAGACTGTCGGCACATGAACGAACAACTGAAACGCCGCCGCGATCGCCCCCATGTCCGCGCCGGCATTGATGGTGTTGGCGACAATGAGGCAGAGCATCGCCGGGTAAAGAATCCAGCGGGAGTAATGCTTGCGCAGCACGCGCCCGAGCCCGTCGCCACTGACCATGCCGATCTTCGCGCAGATGTATTGGATCGTCGCCATGAGCGGCAGCGAGGCGGGCGCAGTCCAGAGGGTGGAAAATCCGAGAGATGCGCCAGCCGTCGAATAAGTGGCAATGCCCGAGGGATCATCGTCCGACGCGCCGGTAATCAGGCCCGGCCCGAGGAGACTGAAAAACTTGCGCAAGCCCGTTTGCTTTTTTGCCCCCGCCGCTTCGAGCGTAGCGGTTCCGCCAGCCGGTTCTTTATGGGGGATGGTTGGGGAATGCTTGGACGGCTGACTCATGGGTTGCCTCAAGAATCGCTTTTACCGAACGCCTCGGCTGCGCAAATCCGAGAGGCCAGCGCTAAAACGCGATGTTCGTCCGCACGCCGAGGATGAAGGCGTTGCCGTAGTCCTTCGTGCCGCCGGGTTGGAGGACGTATTGCGCGTGCGGCTGGATCGAAAGCCACGGCGCGGCCTGGTAGCGATAGACGAGTTCGATGGTCGCCTCGAAGTCCGGGACGCTGAGGGAAGTGTGCTCGCGCCGATTGGCGTCGCGCACGGCGGAGGCGACGCGGTCGCTAATCTTGAGGAACTCCGCGCCGAGGGCGATGGCGTCGTCGTCGCGGCCGGGGATCGCGCCGCGCCAGTGCAGGCCGCCCTCGATCGAGAACGCGAGGAAGTTGCGGTCCGGTGGCATCCAGACGGCATGGGCAAAGGCCCCCAGGCCTTGCGTGGCGCAGCCCGCTTCCCGGCAGATCTCCTGCTCGATGTTCAGGTAGAGCGCGTAGTTTGCTCCGCGATTGCGCGCTGTGGCGGGCGCGAGGGACGAACCCACGGCCGAAAGGGTCGCGTCGTAGATGTCCGCGAAATCGTCGGTGTGCCGAAGGAAGCCGGCTTCATAGCTGCCCGCGAGGCCGCGCTGCGGAACGACCGGTGCGGCGGGAGCCCCGGGCGCCCGGGCATCGGCCGCTGTGTGCGTCGCGGACGCTTCCTCCTCCGGCACCTGATTGAAGCGGTAGCTCATCTCGCCGACGAAGAGCGCGCCTTCGGCCGGCCGGAGCGCCCAATGGGTGCCGTGACGGTTGAACTCCGTGGAAACCGCCGCGTTTGGAGACGGATCCGGCGTCAGTCCCGGCACCGGGTTACCATCGAAGACCGCGGCCTGAATGGCGAAGCCCCCGACCGGCCCGAGGCGCACGCGGAGGCCCGGCGCGGCATTGGGAAAAATGGGCATCGGCAGATTCGCGCTCAACGCCCCCGGCACGCCAAAACCGCTCTGCACGAACAAGCCGCCGTAGGCGTCGAGCACGGCGAATTCCGAATCGAACGTGATCTGCCCTGCGCGCAGCGAGAAGCGGTCTTCAAAAAAAGTCTGCTCCACCCACAGCTCGTAGAGCCGATACGTGTCGTAAGCCTCGATATTGCTGAACGTGCCGATGTCTCCGACGTAGTTCGCCGAGCCGTTTTCGCCGTGCGGGTAGAAGCCATTGACGTGAAAGTGACCGCCTTTCCAGCCGACGAGTTTTTCCAAATCAATGTCCGTCCCGAGATCGAGGAAGCCGTTGTACAACACCCCGCGTTTGATCCCCCCGGAGACGACGCCGATGGGGTCGGCAGCATAAGTGAAATTGAAAACGACGCCGCGATCCGAAAGCTGCGTGCGAAGGCCGCCCCAGTCGCCCGTGGCGTATTCTTGCTCCCAAAGCGACTGCATCCGCGGGTTCAGCACAGGTGCATCGCCAGCGCGCAGCCCTGCGCCCGAGAGCAAGAGCGGCCCGAGGATGATCGCCAGACTCGAAGCAACTCGGCGCATGTGTGCCGCGTCTTAAACACCTGCCGCGAGAACTTGGCAAGCCTGCGCGACCCGGATCGCGCGCCAAGTTTTTGGGAACTTGGTGGTAGTTCAGGTGCGGTTGTGGGTGGCGAATTTTTCCCACGGACGACTCCAAAATGTCGTCTTTTGCGCGCCTGCCACGCGCACCCGGCCTCACTTAGGATTTTTGCGGAAAATCTTTCCACCTTTGGGCCATGCGGAAATCCAGAGAAGGGCCCGGCTGCTCCGCAGCGCGGAGATAGTTATTCACAAAAAGCTCTTGCAGCGTGGCAGACCGATTGCTAAGAACGCGCCGCCGACCAAAAAACGGCAACCACCTAAAACCAACCAAGAAAACAAACAAGAAAGACCAACCATGACCAAACACAGCATTGCAGCAGCCTGCGCGCTCACCTTGGCCGTCGCCTTCACCTCGACCAGCTTGGCTGGCACCGGGAAAGAGGCCAAAGCCACCAAGGAAATCAAGGAAACCATCAAGGAATCCTGCATCACCGGCGACATCGGCCTGGCCGTTGTCAGCGAATACGTCACCCGCGGCGTCGTGCAGGAAAACCAGGGCTTCATCGCCCAGCCATACCTCGACCTCTATTTCAAGCTCTACGAGGGCACCGGCTTCTTCAACAAGGTCTCCCTCAACGGCGGCCTCTGGTCCAGCCTGCACTCGCATAAGACCGCGGCCACTCCCGGCACCTCCCTCGGTGCCTGGTATGAATTCGACTGGACCGTCGGTCTCGCTGTGACGTTCGCGAAGAACTTCACCCTGACCACGAGCTGGTATGACGAAGAATTCGTGAGCAGCAGCATCCGTGGCGGCGCGCTCAATCTCAACCTCGCGTATGACGACACCGACCTGCTCGGAGCCTTCGCCCTGCATCCGCATATCACCGCCCTCAAATCCATGATCGGCAACTACGTCGGCGTCACCGGCGGAGCCAATGCCTGGTACTTCGAAGGCGGCGTGGCCCCTGGCTACACCTTCGGCAAGGGCGGCACCTATCCGGTGTCCGTGACCGTCCCGCTGACCGTCGGTTTCGGATCGGAAACCTACAACGGCGAAGACTTCGGGTTCTTCTCCGCGGGCCTCAACGCCTCGGTGCCGCTCGCGTTCGTCCCCGCCTGCTACGGCAGTTGGACGTACTCGACCGGGGTCACCTATTACCTTCTGGGTGAGAATGCGGCCGCGGCTTCCGCGCCCGCTGTCACCAACGGCGACCGGAACCAGTTCGTCTTCTCCGGCTCCATCGGCCTGACGTTCTAAAGCAGTCTGCGGTTTCTCTTGCGGCTCCGCCGGACCTTCAGCGTCCGGCGGAGTTCGCGGGGGCCCGGTGCGGCTCCCAAAAACGGCAATGACCTTCGTTTCGCCGGCCCGCCTCGTAGCTGAGGATTATTGTGAAATTGGGTTCGCCTGGCGTGCCACGTTTTTCCTACTCTCCGCCGCGTGATCCACGTCTCTTGCCGCCGAATCTTCGTCACCTTCGCAGCTTCCTGAGTCCCGGCTGCCTCCCAAACTGAATCGGACCATGCGCACCGAAGATCTCCGCTGTATTACCCGCATCGTCACCCACGGCGCAAAGAAAAGCCGCGGCTGGGAAGTCCGCGTCATCCGGCGCGGCATCGCGCTCACGGAGTATTTTGCGGATCGGAAATTTGGCGGCAAAGCGGGAGCGCTCAGCGAGGCCATGCACTGGCGCGATGCGGCGGCGAAAAAACTGCGGCCCATCCCACGCAGCGAACTCGCCCGGCGCATCACCGCGCGCAACACATCCGGCATCCCCGGCGTGCGCCGCCGGGTCAAGCCGGTGAAAAAGCGGGACGGTAAAACCTTTGATTACGAGGTCTGGACGGCGACCGGAAGCCCGCGGCCCAACGAGCGCAAGACGCGCGATTTTTACGTCTCCAAGCTCGGCGAGGACGACGCACGCGAGGCCGCCATCGCCCAGCGCCTGCGCTGGGAGCAGCAGATGGAACGGGCGGAGAAAAACCACGGCGCATAATGAGTGTGGCAAAAGGAAATCCACTTTCGCTTCCCCACCGCCCGCAGTGGCATAGGCACTGCTAATCTCACTCTTAGCCCAACCCTAAAAATCCCATGAACTTCCTCGTTGTTGACGATAACCGGCTCCTGAATCGCTTTCTCACGACCTACCTGCGCGGCAAGGGCCATGTGGCGTCGTCGCTCACCGACAGCACGAAGGCGGAATCGTGGCTCGACCTGAATCCGTGCGACGGGCTGATCCTCGACATCGGCATGCCCAAGATCGACGGGCTGACGCTCATCTCGCAGGTGCGGCAGAAACATCCCGACCTGCCGATCGTCATGTTCACCGGGCTCGGCTACGACGAGGACGCGATGCAGGCGGCGCGCAAGGCGGGTGCGAACGGCTACGTGAGCAAAGGGCTCGGGCCGTCGGAAATTTATTCGGCGCTGATGCGGGTGCTGGGGAATCAAGCGGTCAAAGCCTGATCGGAGCCGAGTTCGGCGAGGCGCTTTTTCAAAAGCACGGCCTCCCATTGGCCGCTGGCGTTGGGCTCGTCGAGGTAGCCGTAGTTCAGCACGGAGCCGGCTTGCGCCAGGAGAAGGCGAGAGATTTTTCCGAAGCGGCCCATGCCCATCACGCTGAGCGGGAGTGGTTGTCGCTTCGCGAAAAGCGCGAGCAGGCGCGAGAGGGCGGCGGGTGTTTCGGCGAGCGTCGCGATTTTACAAATGTCGGCGGCGGCGGCGTGTGCGCTGCGGATCAAGCGCTGGAGCCGCGCGGCGGGCGGCGTGGCTTTGAAATGATGGTCGGAGATGATGATGCGGACGCCGCGAGTGCGCGCATCGGCAATGGTCGAAGCGAAAGCTTTCACCGAGCGCAGTTCAATGTCGATAAGCGCCGCGAAGGGGAGAAACTGCGCGAACAGCGCGCGCCGCCGCGCAAAGCTGAGCCGGTGTGCGCCGCCCTCGGCGGGATGGCGGACGGTGATGAGGAGCGGCACGCGGAGCCGCGGCAGGGCGCGGAGCAGCGGCGCGGGATCGGGTGCGAAGGCATCGACACGGATTTCGAGGAAATCCACCTCGCCGGGGCGGATGCGGAGCGCGCGGCGGAGCGCGCCCGCTGAGTGAACAGCGCCAACAACTTTCGGCCCGGCATTCAAATCTCTCGAATTTTTTGTCCCGCTCATATTCTGTGCAGCGCGCAGACAAACCGATGCTCGGTCGAAAACAAGAACTCAATCTCCAAACCCTCCAGCTCGCCGACGGCTTTCTCCTCGTCGTCGCTTTCTGGGTCGGGCACACGCTGCGTTTTTTCGGCGCGGACTGGTTCGGCGGCTGGCTGCGCGACAAACCGATCGGGCCATTCTCGGAATTCCAATGGCTGCTGCTCGTCATCTTTCCGTTCGGGCCGATCTTTCTCGAGCTGCAGGGCTTCTACACCAACCCGCTGCAAAAGGACGTGGGCCGCTCGCTGGCGCAGATCGCGCGGACGTTTTTTTGGCTCGGGCTGATGATCGCGGCCTCGTCGTATTTTTTCAAACTCGACGTGCCCAGCCGCGCGGTCATGCCGCTCTTCATCGTCATCTCCACGGCCGCGCTGATCCTGCGCGAGCGGCTGACGCTCGCGCGTTTCCGCGCGCGGGCGAAACGCGAGGATCTCCGCGAAAGCGTGGTGCTCGTGGGCACGCCTGAAGACACCTACCAGCTCCGCCACACTTTCACCGCAGAGCAGCTTATGGAAACGAATGTCGTCGCCGAGATCGACATTGAGAAGCAGCCGATCAACGAACTCATCGACGCGCTGCACAAATACTCCGTGAACCGCGTCATCTTCGCCGGCGGCCACAGCCACCTGAACCGGCTCCAGGAGGGCATCGCCGCGTGTGAGATCGAAGGCGTGGAAGCGTGGCTCGTGGCGGATTTCATTCGCACGGCAATCGCGCGGCCGAGCTTCGATGTCTTCGGCTCGCGCCCGATGCTGGTCTTCCGCACGACACCGGACGTGTCGTGGAATCTGATGATCAAATCGCTGATCGACCGCACCGGCGCGCTGCTCGGGCTGGTGCTGCTCTCGTGGGTTTTTGTCATCGCGGCACTGGGCATCCGGCTGACCTCACCGGGGCCGGTCATTTTCCGGCAGAAACGCGCCGGGAAAAACGGGAAGCCTTTCACGATGTACAAATTCCGCTCGATGCACACCGACGCGGAAATGCGCCAGTCCGAACTCGTGGCTTTCAACCAGATGGAAGGACCGGTTTTCAAAATCGACAAAGATCCGCGGATCACGCCGTTCGGAAAATTTTTGCGCCGCACGAGCATCGATGAGTTTCCGCAACTTCTGAATGTGCTCAAAGGCGACATGAGCCTCGTCGGCCCGCGACCGCTGCCGATCTATGAGGTCGAGCAATTCGAGAGCACTGCGCAGCGCCGCCGGCTGAGCATGAAGCCGGGGCTGACGTGCCTTTGGCAGATCAGCGGGCGCAACCAGATCAAGAGCTTTGACGAATGGGTGAGCCTCGACCTGCGCTACATCGACAACTGGTCGCTCCTGCTCGATCTGAAAATCCTCTGCAAGACGATCCCTGTGGTGCTCTTCGGTCTTGGCGCGAAGTGAGCCGCGCCGATTGACCCGCGCTCCGCGTTTCGCAACTCTCGCCGCCTCGCATGGAAATCCAGAAAGCCCTCATCACCGCCGCCGGCAAAGGCCAGCGCACGCTGCCGCTGCAATCGCTCGTGGATCGCGACGGCGTCACGAAAACCGCGCTCGCGATCATCATCGAGGAAGTGCTGCGCGCGGGGATCGAGACGATTGGCGTGGTCATCAGTCCGGGCGATGAGGCGGCGTATCGCGTGGCGGCGGGCGCGCATGCAGGCCGGCTGACTTTCATCGAGCAAAGCGAAGCGCTCGGGTATGCGCATGCGATTTTCTGCGCGGCGGAATTTTGCGCGGGCGATCCGTTTCTGCTGCTCGTGGGCGACCACCTTTATCTCAGCGCGACGGCAAAAGGCTGCGCGCAGCAGCTCGTGGAAACGGCGCGCACGGAGAAGTGTGCAGTGTCGGCGGTGGAATCGACGCATGAAAGCCAGCTCCCGTTTTACGGCGCAGTCGGCGGCAAGCTCGTGGACGCGGGGCGGCGGCTCTACCAGGTCGATACGGTTTTGGAAAAGCCGACGCCAACCGAGGCGGAGCAGAAGATCGACGTGCCGGGGCTGCGCGCGGGCTACTACCTTTGCTTCTTCGGCATGCACGTCCTCACACCGGCTTTGCAGCGGCTGCTCGGCGCAGCGTTTGCGAAAAACGCGGGCGGCGAAGGCAGCGTGAACTTTCGCAGCGTGCTCGCGGAACTCGCCGCGCAGGAGCGCTACCTCGCCGCGGAATTGGACGGGCGGCGCTATGACTTCGGCGTGAAGTACGGCCTGCTCACCGCGCAGCTCGCGCTCGGGCTGAGCGGCACGGATCGCGATGAAGTGCTGCGCGGCATCGTGGAACTCATGGCGGTGAAGCTCGCGAAATAGGCGCGCATGGGACTCGGCCTGATCGACCTCATCACCTCGCCGAACGCGGCGGTGCGCGACTGCTCGCTCGACGAAGTTTGCGCGCAGGCTTCGCTCGATGAACTGCTCGCGGAATGCGACGCGCTCGATGCTTTCCGCCGCACTTCGCAAAACCTCTACGAGCGCGTGCGCGCGCTGTTTTTTCTCTACGCGATTCACCGCTTTCATCTGCCCGTGCGCGCGGAGCTGACGACGAGCGGGCTCATCCCGTTTCCGGGATACGAGCATTTGCTGGAGCGTCGCTTCGAGGAGGCGATCGAGGTTTTTTCCCGCAAACAAAAAGCCGACGGGCCGAGCGACGCGCTCAGCTCGGCGCTGGCCGCGGCGTATCACCGGCTCGCTTTCCAAACGCTCGCGGATCAAGTCCGGCGCAGCGTCCGCACGGTGCGCGGGAACCAGTGGATGTTTCGCATGGGCCATCCGCACGACCAGCCGCTGCGGCTGCGGCCCGAGCTGCTGCGCGCGGATGCGCACGGCTCGTATCCGATCCTGCGGGAACGCACGCCGGTGCGGATGGACCTCACGCATTCGGCGTGGAGCGACATCTTTTTCCTCGGCATGGATTTTCCCGAGGGTGCGAAGGTGCTGAACATTTCCGTCGATCTCGGCGTGCATGGGCGCGACGCCGAACCGCAGCCGCCGGTGAGCGCGTGGCTGCGCGTGATCGACCAGCCGGTGCTGCGGCTCGTCTCGGTCGATCTCGGCGCGAGCGCGGAGATTTCGTCGCTCGCGGAGGTGTTTGATTTTGCGCGGGATTATCTCGGGTTGTTGAAAGCGGCGGTCATCGCGAGCGGCATCGTGCCGCCGGGGATCGAGGGCTCGGGGCAATCGCTCGCCGACCTGCTGGCGCTCATGCTCGGGCCGGGCCGCGGGCTGGAGCT
>JANXSB010000044.1 GCA_025352865.1 Chthoniobacter sp.
CATCTACGAAAATGCGGACCACTCGGCGCGCACGGACCTGCACGAGTTCTTTGAGCGGCTGGTGCCGGAGGACGCGGATTATTTCGTCCACACGGCGGAAGGGCCGGACGACATGCCTTCGCACCTTCGCATGGTGCTCACGCGGACGAGCGAGGTGGTGCCGGTGGCGCAGGGGCGCATGACGCTCGGGACGTGGCAGGGGATTTTCCTTTTCGAGCACCGGTGCGCGCCGCATCGGCGGGAGGTGGTGGTGGCGGTGGTCGGGGTGTAGCGCTCAGGCGTAGAGCGCGGCGAGGAGGCGCAGGCATTTCGGGCCGGGAAGGACGCCGGGCTCCATCTGGTTCATCACGTAGGCGAAGGCGAGGCCGGTGTCGGTGTCGGCGAAGGCGTGGCTGCCGCCCGCGCCGGGATGGCCGAAGGCGCGTGGCGATGGGCCGAAGTGGGTGCGGAGTTTCGCGCCGCGGGCGTCGAGCGGGTCGCGCATGAAGCCTGCGGAAAAGGCGGTGTCGATTTGCAGCACGCGGTCGGGGCCTTGGGTGAGCGTGGTGGTCATCCAGTCGAGCGTGGGTGGCTCGAAAAAGCGCCGGTCATCGAGCGCGCCGCCGCCGGCGAGGAGCGCGTAGAATTTCGCCAACCCACGCGCCGTGCCGATGCCGCCGAACGCGCCGAAGGCGGACGCGCGTGCCTCGGGCGCGTTCATCGACGCCACGCTGTGCAGGCCGCGCGGCGTGGCAAAGGCGCGCGCGGTCAGCGAGCCCGGCGTCATGAAGGCGGTGTAAAACGGATCGCCCTTCGGTGGCGCGGTCTTGGCGGAAAAAATGGACGACGCCTCGGCGGTGCGCTCTGGCGGCATGCCGATCCACACGTCGAGGCCGAGCGGTTCGGCAAACTGCGCGCGCCAGTAATCGCGCAGCGTCACGCCGCCGGTGATGCGCCGCAGCATTTCATCCACGAGATAGCCGAAGGTGCGCGGATGATAGCCGTGCCCCGCGCCGGACGGCCAATTCGGAGCCTCCGCCGCCAGCGCCGCTGCGACTGCCGCGTGATCCTGCGCGTCGGCCTCGCGCGAGAGCGCGGCGAGCCCGGCTTGGTGCGAGAGCAGTTCCGCGATCGTCACGCGCTCCTTGCCCGCCTGCGCAAATTCCGGCCACAGTTCCGCGACGCGCGTGAGCGGCGAAATGCCGTGCGTCTGGCACGCGTGCAGCAGGCACGCGGCGGCGAGCCCTTTCGTCGCCGACCAAAACAGCACCGGCGTCTCCGCCGTCCACGGTTCCGTCTTCGCGCGGTCGCGAAAACCGCCCGCGAGCGAAAGCACCTCGCGCCCTTCGCGCCACACGCACACCGACGCGCCGAGTTCGCCGAAAGCGGTGAAATTTTCCCCGAAGAGTGCGGTGAGTTTTTCGATCGGCATGCGGTGCGGCGGGAGGAAAAACTGTCAGCTTTTCCTCCCGCCGCGCGAGCCCTCCGTAAAAAATATCGCGCGGCTGTTTTGTGCGGTTGCAAAGGGGCGGCGGGCTGCTAAAGCAAGCGGCCCTATGCAAAACCAACCACAGAATCCCCAGCAATCCCTTCAGCTCAAGTACGAGAACTTCACCGCCCGCTATGCGAACCACGCGCTCGTCAGCGTCGGCGCGGAGGAGGTCTATATCGACTTCACTTCCGGCATCGTCGCGGACCGCCCCGGCGTGTCGATCATGCCGATCCACACGCGCATCGCGATGACGCCCTCCGGCGTCGTCCGCCTCGCGCAGCTCCTCCAGCAGACCACGGCGAATTTCCAAGTCGTGCAGATCCCGCCGCCCTCCGCGCCGCCGACGCCCGTCGAGCCCGGTGCCGTCACCGACAGCGCGAGCTAAGCCGGAGCGCGGTGCGAACCGCGCGCTGAACCAATCAGAAAAACCCGCCGGTCGGTGCGCGTGAGCGTGGCTGACTGGCGGGTTTTTTTGGAAAAAAGGGGGAGTCTTTCAAAGCGCGCCGCGCTCCATCGAACCCATCATTCTGCGCTTCGCAAAGCCGAGCTCCGCTCAGGATAATCGCAATTTGGTCGGCACTGTCGCGAGCGGCGGCGCTTGGCAGGACGGCGCGCTTTCCCTTTCATCGTCACCGGCATCCGCCGCGCCCGTTTTGATCTCCGCACTCCGCTCCGCATTTTTTGCCACCGACCGCGAACCCGCTTCCCTGCTGGCTCGCGCGGCGAGCTTCGCCCTTGCGCTGGGCGTGCTTAGCCTCGTTTGCTTCGGCGCGTTTTCGGCGCTGAGCTACCATTGGGCGTGGGGGCCGGTGATGGGTTATTGGCGGCTGTTTTGGCGGGGATGGCTGACGACCATCGGCATCGCGGCGCTGGCGCTGCCGCTGAGCTGCGCGATCGGCCTGGCCTTTGCGCTGCTGCGGCGGAGCGCGTTCCTGCCGCTGCGCTATGTGGCGCGGATGTATGTGGAGATCTCGCGCGGCACGCCGCTGCTCGTGCAGATTTATTTCTACTGGTACATCTTCGGCCAGCAGCTCTCGCGCGATTTCCGCTTCCTCGCCGGCGCGCTGATTCTCTCGCTCTTCAGCGGCGCGTATCTCAGCGAAATCATCCGCGCAGGCATCGAGGGCATCGGCCAGTCGCAGCTCGAAAGCGCGCGCGCCATCGGCTTCACCCGCGCGCAGACTTATCGCTACGTCATCTTCCCGCAGGCCATCCGGCAGATTCTCCCGCCGTTCGCCGGCGAGTTTGCGTCGATCATCAAAAACTCGTCGCTCCTCTCCGTGCTCGGCATCGAGGAGTTCGCGCTCGCCGCGGGCTCGGTGAGTTCGGTGACGCTCGGCTATTTTGAAAGCTACCTGCCCGTCGCGCTTGGCTACCTCATCCTCACGCTGCCGATCTCGCTGTGGACACAATCGCTGGAAAAGCGCGCGCGCTTTGAAACATGAGGCTCGCGCTCACCCACCTCACCAAATCCTTCGCGCATCGCGTGCTCGACGACATCACCTGCGACTTCGGCGAGCTGCGGAGTCTCGCGCTGATCGGGCCGAGCGGCGGGGGAAAGTCCACGCTCCTGCGCATCATCGCGGGTCTGGAAACGCCGGACTCCGGCAGCGTGGCGCTGGATGGCGAGCCGGTCGCTTTTGCCGATGAAATCAGCCTGCGCGCGCACCGCCGCCGGCTCGGGATCGTCTTCCAAGCATTCAATCTCTTCCCGCATCTCACCGCGCTCGCGAACATCACGCTGCCGCTGGAAAAGGTGCATGGCCTTGCCGCTGCGGAAGCCGAAAACATCGCGCGCGAGACACTGCACCGCTTTCAGCTCGCCGACCACGCGCACAAAAAACCCGCGCAGCTCAGCGGCGGGCAGCAGCAGCGCGTGGCCATCGCGCGGGCCATCGCCATCAAGCCGCGACTGCTCCTTTTCGACGAACCGACCAGCGCGCTCGACCCCGAGATGACGGCGGAAGTGCTGGAGGTCATCGAGGAGTTGAAAGACGAGGGCCGCGACTTTCTGCTCGTCACACACGAGATGGGCTTCGCGCGCCATGTCGCCGACCGCGTCGCGTTCCTCGCAGGCGGGCGCATCATCGAACACGCGCCGGCGGAGGAGCTTTTCGCCGCGCCGCGCTCGGCTGAGTGCCGCGCCTTCCTCGCGCGGATTTTGAAGTACTGAGCGCATGGAATTACCGCCTCACGCCGAGGTCGCAACGGTCGCAAAGGTCTGAATCGCAAAACAAGAACCTTTGCGGCCTGCGCGCCCTTGGCGTGAAGCTCCGCCCGCAGCCACACACCCTCTCCCCACCATGAACCAGAAACTCCTCCTCCCACTCGCCTGCGCCGGCGCGCTCACCGCCGGCTGGCTCGCCGGCTACGCGATGGGCGAAAACCGCGCGCCCCTCGCGGCGACAGCAGACAATGGCAGCCAGCCGCACGCCCTGTCCTCTCCGGCGAAAGCCCTGCAAGATTTTCTGAAAGCGAACGCGGAAGACGAAAAGCAAAACGAGCAAGCCCTTTTTGGCGCTCTGCGCGCTCCGGAATCGCTCCGCCGCACCCGCGACATGGCGGACGCGATCCTGAAAATGTCGCCCAGCGAAATCGCCTCCGCCATCGCGCTCGCGCAGCGTCTCCCGCCCGGCGACCGCGACAATCTGCTGCCGCTGCTCATCGGGCACTGGGCGGAGACGGATCCGCGCGCCGCGCTGACCTTCGTCTTCTCCCTCGAACCCGGCGCGCGCCTGCCCAAAGTCCTCGCCGTGATGGAGACGTGGACGGGCGCAGACCCGCAGGCCGCGCAGCAATGGGCGCTGACCCTGCCGCCTGGCGAGAACCGGTCGAGCGCGCTCTACGGCGTCATCGTCACCCTCGCGAAAAACGATCCCGCCGCTGCGCTGCAACTGCTCCGGTCACTGCCGCCCGACCGTTTCACCGACACCATTTACGGCCGGGTTTTCAGCGCGTGGGCTGCGCAAAATCCCGCTGCCGCCGCCAGTCAGGCGCGCGCGCTGCCGCCGGGAAAACGCGACCGGGTGACTGGCACAATCATGAATGGCTGGGTGGAAACCGACCCGGCCGCCGCGCTCGCGTGGGCCGCGCAAATCCCGGAGCGTCTCGCACGCGTCGAGGCGCTCAACCAAGCGTATCGCACTTGGGCTCAGTACGACCCGAAAGCCGCGACCGCCAGCGTGCTCGCGCTGCCGGGCGGGGAAGAACGCAATCATGTTGTCGGCATGTTTTTGCGGGCCATCAACGCCTCCGACCCGCAAACCGCTGCCAGCCTCGTCGCGCAGTTGCCCGCCGGATCGGAGCGCGACAGCGTCCTCGTGGACATCGCTAGCTCATTTGCGGACCGGGACATGAGCGCCGCGCTGGCCTGGGTCGCACAGCTTCCCGACGGGTCGGCGAAAAAGCCCGCTTTCGGCAGCATCTTCTGGCAGTGGATGCAACGCGACCCGCGCGCCGCCGCCGACTTCCTGCTGCAAAACCCTGCGCTCCAAGGACTGGAAAGCGACGACATGCTCCGCAGGCTGGCCGTCCAATGGGCAGTCGATAATCCGCCGGAGGCGCTCGCCTGGGCGCGGCAGATCGGCGATGAAAAAATCCGCGTCAACATGCTTGGCGGCGTCATTCACGGCCTGGCAGCCCGCGACCCGCAGCAGGCCGCCGGTCTGTTCGCCGAACTCCCCGCCGCCAGTCAGCTTGCGAGCGTCGGCGAACTGGCCCGCATTTGGGCAGAGCACGACTCCGACCGCGCTGGCGCGTGGGTCATGCAACTCCCCGAGAGCGAGGCCAAAGTCCGCGCCATCGGCAGCATCGTCGTGAAAAAAGCACAGCAGGACTTGGTGAAAACCGCGGGCTGGCTGGAGCAACTCCCCGTCGGGGCGTCGCGCGATGCCGCCGTCCGCGAATTCACCGACCGCGCCGTCGGCACCGATCCCGAAGGCGCGGCGACGTGGGCCGCGACAATCGGCGACCCGAAGCTGCGCGCCACCGAACTCGAGCGCGTGACCGGCAAATGGCTCGGCCAGGACAAAGCCGCCGCCGCGCAGTGGATCGCGCGCAGCCCCGCGCTCGACGACGCCGCGAAGCAGCGCCTGCTGCGCGGCCACTGACCGCCGCTGCGTTTTCCACGCGCAGATTTCCGCCGCAAGGCGAGGTGGATGGCGGCGCTCCGCGCGCCCTGCGACACCCTGCGCGCAGCGCCCATCATTTCCCCCTGCGCGGAGCGACGCCATCCACCACCCGCCAATTTTTTCCACAGTCTCTAAAATACTGACGGCGGGCCGATTGACGCCCCAGAACGCGCGGCCTAAAAACTCCCCGTCCCATTTTTTCCCCCGCATGAATCCCCAACTCAAATGGCCCCTCGCCTGCGCCGGCACGCTCGCCGCCGGGTGGCTCATCGGCTACGTCATGGGCGACGGCGGCGGGCCTGCCGCGCCCGGTGGAAAAGGCGCGGCGTCATCCGGCGCGCCAGGCACGGAGACCGTCGCGCTCGCACCCGCGGCGACGGCGGTGGTTCCGCAGGATTTGCCGAAGGCGACCGCCGAGGAGGAAAAGCACAGCGAGACCTCGATCCTCAGCGCGCTGCGCGAGACGAATGAACTGCGCCGCATCCACGATCTCTATGACGTGATCGGGAAGATGTCGCCCGGCGAAGTGTCCTCGGCCATCGCCCTGGCGCAGCGCATGGCCGGGCAGGATCGCGACACACTTCTCCCCATGCTCGTGGGCAAATGGGCGGAGACCGATCCACAGGCGGCGCTGAAATTCGCGCTCGGACTCGATCGCAATGCGCGCTTTGGCGCGACGCGCGCGGCGATCAGCATCTGGACGGATTCCAACCCGCAGGCGGCGATGGCGTGGGCGCA
>JANXSB010000093.1 GCA_025352865.1 Chthoniobacter sp.
GCCGTGAAAGTAATCCACCTCGCCGTAGTGCAGCGTGCCGATGAGGCCGGCATCGAGCACCGCTTTCGTGGCGAGGAACTGCGACGACCAGCGGCACTCGAAGCACACGCACACTTTCACGCCGGATTCCTCCGCCGCGCGCTGCATCGCGAGGATGTCGCTCCACTCGATCGCGAGCGGCTTTTCCACGATGATGTGCTTGCCCGCCCGCGCCGCCGCGATGAACTGCGCGGCGTGCTGATTCGGGTAGCTGGTGATGTCCACGACGTGGATGGACGGATCGGCGAGCATCGCCGCGAGGTCTGTGTGGGCCTTGATCGGCGAGCCGTGCCGCGCGCTCAGCTCCGCGGAATCGAGCGGGCGCGAAGACCAGACGGCGGTGACCTGCGCGCTGGAGCTGGCGTTGATGGCGGCGATGTGGGCGGTGGCGGCCCAGCCGTAGCCGATGACGGCGACGTGGTATTTTTTGCTCATGGTGGGTGGGGTGAAAGTGGCGAGCGCGCAGGATTACTTTCCACCCGGTGGAATGGCAAGCCGCTCAGGCCGGGGCCGGGCATTTGCAAACCGTGCCCGAAAGGCCTGAAAAATCCGCAACCAACCAGCAACCTCCGCCGTCTCCCTCCGCATGAAAGCCCTCCTCGCCCTCGCCGCCACCCTCACCCTCGCCGCCGCCTTTGCGGACGAGATCACTGCCACCCCGCTCGACGAAGCGCAGAAGGCCGCGCACAAAGTTTCCGCGAGCGCGCCCAGCCTCGCTGACGCACCCATCGCCATCGACGCCGACCTCGACAAGCCGCACCTCATCAAGGGCACCAGCGGCGGCGGCGCGATGATCATTCCCGACAAAAAGCTCACCGCCGAAACGCTCGCCGCCGCCGGTGGGACGCCCGTGCCCGTCGGCCAGCTTTGGATGCTCAAAGCCACCATCGCCGAGAACGGCCACCCGCTCGCCGAGGACAAGACGCGCCGCGTCGTCGTCGAGGACGGCGACAAGGAAATCCGCCTCCAGCTTTTCCTCCTCGGCGCGGCGAAAAACGCGCAGGGCACGCTCGACCTCATTGTTTTCGCCAAGGACAAAACGCCGCTGCTTCGCGTGCCGCTGGAGAAAGGCGCGAGCGCATCGCAGCAGCTTCCCGGCGAACTTTCCGGCCGGAAATACGACGAGGACTCCGTCACGCTCACGGTCAGTCTCGCCGGCCAGTACCAGGCCCGCCTGCTGCTGATGAAACCCGCCGCGCCGTAGCGCGCGCCGCGCTGCCGCGAATTGGCTTGTGAGTGCGGGAAAGTTGCCGATTGATTCCGCAGCGCGTGCCGGGGCTGTAGCTCAATGGTTAGAGCAGGCGACTCATAATCGCTTGGTTGCGGGTTCGAATCCCGCCGGCCCCACGTGCGTCGCGCCCATCCCATCGTATGAAATTTCTCGCCGCATTTTTTCTCCTCCTCGCCGCCGTGCGCGGGCTGGCGCTGTCGGAGCGGGAGCTGGATTCCATCGGGCGGCGCGTGTGGCAGAATGAATGCGCGGGGACGCGCGACGGGCTGACCTCGTGGAATGCGGGCGAGGATTTTGCGTCGCTGGGGATCGGGCATTTCATCTGGTATCCGAAAGGGGAGCGCGGCCCGTTCGAGGAGAGCTTTCCGCTGCTGGTGCGGTTCCTCGCGGCGAATGGCGCAAAGGTGCCGCCGGGGCTGGACGGGCCGTGCCCGTGGAGCACGCGCGCGGAATTCATGGCGGCGTTTCATGGCGAAAAGCTGGGCGCGCTGCGCGAGCTGCTCGCGGGTACGATTCATTTGCAGGCGCGCTTTCTCGCGCAGCGGATGGACGCCGCGCTGCCGAAGATGCTGGCCGCGGCAGCGGCGGGGGAGCGGGAGAATGTGCGCGCGCAATTCGCGCGGCTGGTGGCGAGTGGAGCGGGGACGTTTGCGCTGATCGACTATGTGAATTTCAAGGGCGAGGGGACGAAGGAAAGCGAGCGCTACCGCGGCGAAGGCTGGGGGCTGCTGCAAGTGCTCGTGGGGATGCGCGGGAGCGGTGCGGGCGCGGCGCGGGAGTTTGGCGAGAGTGCGTCGGCGGTGCTGGCGCGGCGCGTGCAGAATGCGCCGCCTGAGCGGCATGAGGAGCGGTGGCTGGCGGGGTGGAGGGCGAGGGTGCGGGCCTATGGTGCGGAATGACGAATGACGAACGCGGCCAGGCCGACATCGTCATTCTCCATTCGTCATTTCACCTTCTCCCGATGCGCCTCTTCCTGGTCGATGAGCGTGAGGAAGACGCGTTCGAGTCCGCCGTTTTCATGCGCCTTGGCGCGCAGCTCGGCCACGGTGCCGAGCGCGATGAGCTGCCCGCGGTGGATGATGCCGATGCGGTCCGATAGCTCCTCGGCGACGCTGAGCTGGTGGGTGGAAAGGAAGACCGTCATCCCGGCGCGCGCGCGTTCGCGGAACTCCTGTTTGACGATCCGCGCGTGCATGGGATCGAGGCCGACCATGGGCTCGTCGATGATGAAAACGCGCGGCTCGTGGAGCAGCGCGGAGGCGATGA
Source organism: Chthoniobacter sp. (assembly GCA_025352865.1). GTDB lineage: Bacteria > Verrucomicrobiota > Verrucomicrobiia > Chthoniobacterales > Chthoniobacteraceae > Chthoniobacter. The sequence goes on from JANXSB010000093.1 coordinate 2,537, forward strand.
CGAGGCGCTGGCGGGTGCCGTGCGAGAGGTTTTCGGTCAGCTCGTGGCGGTATTCGCCGAGGTGGAATTTCTCGAAAAGCTCGCCGGTGTGGGTGTCGATCGTACGGCGCTCCATGCCGTACACGTCGCCGACGAAGCGCATGAATTCCGCGGCGGTGAGCTTGTCGTAGAGGAAGGGGAAGTCCGGCACGTAGGCCATCTGCGCCTTGGCCTTTTCCGGCTCGCGGGCGAGGTCGCAGCCGCCGATTTCGATGCTGCCCGCCGTGGGCTTGAGCAGCCCTGAGAGCATTTTGATCGTCGTGGTTTTGCCCGCCGCATTCGGGCCGAGGAAGGCGAAAAATTCCCCCTGCGCGATTTCCAAATCAAGCCCATCCACGGCGCGGAGTGAGCCGTAGTTTTTGGTGAGGGCGCGGACGCGGATCATGGGGGAAGTTGAGAGTTGAAAGTTGAGAGCCGCGTGTCCCGGACTGGAGGTTTTGGAGATGAGAGCGAGGCGATGTTTGCGAAAAAAACTCCGCGCAGGCTAGGGCGCGGCTCTCAACTCTCAACTCTCAACTTTCACCCAAATCGGGCGGGTGAAATTGTGGCAAAACAGGAATGGATTTTTGCCCGCGTGCCCTTTTCAGCACGGCGCACTACCGCGCCGAAACCGCGGCGGGCGCGCCGAGGAATTGATCCTCGAAGGCGATCCACGCGGCGAGGCGCTGGCGGAGTCGGCGGACGCGCTCGGGCTCGACCGACAGCACGTTGCGCTGCTCGCCGGGATCGGCGGTGAGGTCGAAGAGCGATTCGTTGCCGCTCGTCGCCTCGAAGATGTACTTCCACTGGCCCTCGCGGATGCCGAGGAGGTAATCGTCCACGCTCGCGACGAAAAACGTGCGCTCGGGCCGGTCGGTGGCGAAGAGGCTGTGGCCCTGCCACGCATCCGGCGGGTTCACGCCGAGGAGGTCGGCGACGGTGGGGTTCAGATCGACGTGACCGCCGATGGTGGACTCGCGCCGGCCCTCGGGAAAGAGCCTCGGATTCCACACCATGAAGGGCACGTTGACTTCCTCCTGCCAGACGGAAAAGCCGTGGCCCTGCTGCTCGTGCGGGTCGGCGAAAGCCTCGCCGTGGTCGCCGGTGACGACGACGAGCGTGTCGTCCGCCAGCCCGCGCTCGCGCAGCGCGGCGAAGAGGCGTCCGAGGTGCTCGTCGGTTTCGTGGAGGACGTTGAGATATTTTCCGAGAGCCTCCGGGTGCGCGCGCGGCGGCTGGCCGTGGAAGAAATCGACGCGCGGCGAACCGGGTCGGCGCACGTAGGGATTGTGGGTCTGATCGGACCAGCAGTACGCGAGAAATGGCTGGCCCGGCTTTTCGTCGATCCACTGGATGAGGCGGTCGATGAGGTAGCGATCCTCCGCGCCCCACGAGGTCAGCTCGGGCGCTTTGAAGTCGTGGTAGTCCTCCACGGTGTCGTAGCCCGCGCCGTCGAGCAGCACTTTCTCGCCGCCCCAATCCATGTCGCCATTGTGCAGGTACGCTGTGCGCCAGCCTTGCTGTTGGAGCACGGAGGCAAAGGTCGGCGGCAGTCCGTGCGGGCCGCCGTCGGGTGAGTGGGCCCCCGGCGCGTAGCACCACGGGAGGCCGGGATAGATCGAGAAATTCACCGCCATGAATGTGCAGAAAGTGTAGGGCGCGTGTGCATGCACGTTGTCGAAAAGCAACGCGTGGCCGGATTCGGCGAGCAGGTTTGGCGTGGTCGCGTAGGGACTGCCGTAGAGGCTGAGGTATTTCGTGCCGACGGACTCGAGGATGACGACGATGACATTGCGCGGACGCGCGGTTTTTTCCGGGAGCTGAAAGCCGGTGCGCGGGGCCGGGGCGCGATTTCCGAAGGGCTGCAATTCGTCCTGATCCTCGGGCAAAAAGTCATGCGGCAGTGCGCCGTGCGGGCGGCCGGAAAGGCCGGCGAGGGTGGAGCGCAGCAGCTCGACATGCGGGCTGAGCACGAGGCGCTGCGCCTTTCGCCCGAGCGCGGCGTCGGGCGACTGCATCGCACCGACGGCGACCCACGCGCCCACGCCGGCGAAGAGCGCGGGCGAATATGCGCGCCGTCGCGAGCCGCGGTGCGCCACGAGGAAAAACACCGCCGGCACGGCGAGCAGCGCGAGGCCGATGGGCCACGTCAGGCGGTCGGAGATGGACGACTTGACCGCCGCGCCGCGCATCAGTCGCAGGAGGTCGAAACTCAGCGGACGGTCGAGCGACTCGAAGACGCCGTAGGCCACCACGCCGTAGAGCGCGCAAGCGGTCGCGACGGCGAGCACGCCCGCGCGCACCGCCCGCGCGAGCTGCGGTTTTCGCGCGAAAAGGAACACGCAGATTTCTCCGACGATGCCGAGCGCGAGGGCGAAGAGCACATCGCGAAACGAAACCCGTGCGAGTTCCGGCAGCCAGCTCCAGGACTCGGGCATGCCGAGCGACACGGCCTTTGCGCAGATGAGGACGAGGGCCAGCCAGAAGCCCACCCACACAAGGGCCACGGGGCGCGTCGGCGCTGGGGAGTTCGTCGTTGGGTGGTCGCGGAAAAGTCGCACGGTCGTCGCGCACCTGTCGCACGAACTCCGCCGTTGTCACGTCCGCCGCTGCGCGCGCTACTCGCGCGTCGTAACGAAGGCGATGATCGCGAGCACGCCGAGCGCAAAAATGGGAACCGCAACAGGCCACATCGTCATGTGGCGAATATGTGGATTTTCCGTGGCGCTGAATAGTCGGGCAATCCGGTATTTTTACATGCGGTCCGCCAGCCGCTCGGCGAGGCGGCCGAGGGCGGCGCTTTTGTCGAGCGGATCGAGGCGCACGTCGAGGAGGCAGTAGCTGGCGGTGTGCTGCGCGGCGGCATCGAGCGAGGCGTCGAGTTGGGTTTCGGTCTCGACGAGGAAGGCGCGGCCGAGGCCGAAGAGTTCGGGGAGTTTGTGATACTGCCAGGGGAGCACGTCGTTGAACGGGCCGTCGTGGATGTGGCGCTCGGTGCCGTAGCCGGCGTTGTTCAGCACGATGATGACGGGGTTCAGCCCAAAGCGGGCGATGGTGCTCAGCTCGACGCCGGTCATTTGAAATGCGCCGTCGCCGACGATGACGAGCGGGCGCAGCTCGGGCCGCGCCATTTGCGCGCCGAGCGCGGCGGGGACGGCGAAGCCCATCGAGGCGTAATACGCGGGGCCGAGGAATTCGGTGCGGCCCCGGATGAAAAGGTCGCTCGCGCCGAAGAGGGCGTTGCCGACATCGGCGATGACCAGCGTGCGCTCGGTGAGGAATTCGTTCACCCGCTCGAAGAGCCGCGCGATTGTCACCGGCGCATCCGGCACCGCGGGGACAAACTCGCGCGGCTGCGGCGGGGCGGGCCGCGGGCTGTTTGCGTGCGTGTGCAGATCCGCCGCGAGCAGGCCGCGCACGAAGTCCTTGAAGCGCACGTTTTCAAAAGTGTGATGGCGGATCGCGAGCTTCTCGCTGGTCGCGTAGATGGCTTTGCCGAGGTCGAGCTGGGCGGTGTAGATGCCCAGATTGATGTCGGTCATAAACGCGCCGAGCAGGATCACGCAGTCGCTCGACTCCACATAGGCGCGCACCTCGTCGCGGCCCATCGCGCCTTCATACACGCCGAGGTAAAGCGGGTGCTGTTCGCTGAGCACGGACTTGCCGAGGATCGTCGCGGCAAAGGGCACGTTCGCCTTTTCGATCAGCCGGAGCACGTCGTCCTGCATGCCAAAGCGATGCACCTCCACGTCGGCGAGCACCACCGGCTGCCGCGCCGCATTCATCATCGCCACCGCTTCCGCGAGCGCCTCGTTGAGCACGAGTTCGTCGCTTTTCTCATGCAGCTCCGGCGGGCGATGCCCGCTGCGGCCCGGCTTGCTGACAAGATCGCGCGGCAGTTCGAGATAGACGGGCCGCTTGTAGCGCAGCGCGGCGTGGAGCACGCGGTCGATCTCCGCGAAGGCGGTGTCGGGATCCTCCAGCGCCGCCGACGCGACGGTGATCTGCTCGAAAACGCGCCGCTGCGTGTCGAACTCCCGCACCTTGTGATGGAGCAGGGGATTGCGCTCCCGCTCGCCCATCCCCGGCGCGCCGCTGATGACCACGACCGGCGATTTCTCCGCAAACGCGCCCGCGATCGGGTTCACGATCTTCAGCCCGCCCACGCAGTACGTGATGCACACCGCGCCCAGCCCGCGCACCCGCGCATAGGCATCCGCCGCGAAGCCCGCGCCCTGCTCATCGCACGTCGTCACCGTCTGCAGCGCGCTGTCCTGGAGCTGCTGGTAAAAGCCGAGCACGTAATCGCCGGGGATGCCAAAGACATGCCCCACGCCATGCGCCGCGAGCCGCTGGATGAGGTAGTCGCCAATCGTCGTCGGAGGAGTCATGCGCGCGAGCCTACGCGAAAAGCGGGTGCCTGCGAAGCGCCGGGCGGGCTTCCGCTACACCCCGCGCACCGTCAGGTCCAGCGACTGGCTGACCTGGCCGAAGGCCGCGCCCTTGTAGCGGTATTGCACCTCGAAGGTCCAGATTTCCGCCGTGCCCGCCGCCGGGAGGGGCTCCAGCACCTCGAAATGGCGGCCCGTCGAGAAACCGATCTGCTTTTTCGCCTGCGTGGGGCGCGTGAGC
>JANXSB010000106.1 GCA_025352865.1 Chthoniobacter sp.
ATCTCGAACACGGCATCGGCCGCTACGAGGGCATGAAGTCCATCCCGAGCGCCGATGGCCGAGGAGACGGAGGGGACAAGGGGGGGCAGGAAAATGGGCGAGGAACCGAGGAGGTGCTCGTCATCGCCTTTGCCGATGACGCGCGGCTCTACGTGCCGCTGGAGCAGTCGTTCCTCATCTCGCGCTACGTCGGCGTGGGAAAAAGGAATCCGCAGCTTTCGCAGCTCGGCGACGGCAAGTGGGCGAAGGCGAAGAAGAGCGCGGAGAAAGCGGTCTTCGACTACGCGTCGAAACTCCTCGCCATGCACGCCGAGCGCGAGATCGCGCAGGGTTTCGCCTTTCCGCAGGACACGAAATGGCAGCACGAATTCGAGGCGTCGTTTCTTTTCAAAGAGACCGTGGATCAGCTCACCGCCATCGCCGCGACCAAGGCGGACATGGAGAGCGAGCGCCCGATGGACCGGCTCATCTGCGGCGATGTGGGTTTTGGAAAAACGGAGGTCGCAATCCGCGCTGCGTTCAAGGCGGTGACGGCTGGGAAGCAAGTGGCCATCTTGGTTCCCACGACGGTGCTCGCGCAGCAGCACTACCAGAATTTCCGCGAGCGCTTCAGCGATTACCCGATCACCGTCGAGACGATGTCCCGCTTTCGCACCCCCGCCGAGCAGCGCAAAACGCTGGAAGGTTTGCGCGATGGCTCGGTGGATGTCGTGGTCGGCACGCACCGGCTCATCTCGCGCGACGTGGCTTTCAAAAATCTCGGTCTCGTCGTCATCGACGAGGAGCAGCGCTTCGGCGTGCTGCACAAGGAGCGGTTCAAGGAAATGTTTCAGCTCGTGGACATGCTCACGCTCTCCGCCACGCCGATCCCGCGCACGCTCTACCTTTCGCTCATGGGCGCGAAGGACATGAGCACCATCGAGACGCCACCCGCCAACCGCATCCCGACCGACACGCTCATCTGCCCATACGACGAGCGGATCATCCGCGACGCCATCCACCGCGAACTCGCGCGCCAGGGGCAGGTGTACTTTCTCCACAACCGCGTGCAGACGATCGAGAAAACGCGCGACCGCATCGCGCAGCTTTGCCCGAAGGCGCGGCTCGTCGTCGGGCACGGGCAAATGGATGAGGGCGAGTTGGAGGATGTGATGCAGCAGTTCGTCAGCGCGCAGGCCGACGTGCTGATCTCGACCACGATCATCGAAAGCGGCCTCGATATTCCGAACGCCAACACCATCATCATCGACCGCGCTGACCGCTTCGGCCTCGCCGATCTCTACCAGCTCCGCGGCCGCGTGGGCCGCGCGCAGCACAAGGCTTACGCGTATCTTTTGCTCCCGCGCGACATGATGAGCGGCGGCGAAGCGCGCAAGCGCATCAACGCGATCAAGCATTACAGCTCGCTCGGCGCGGGCTTCAAAATCGCCATGCGCGATTTGGAAATCCGCGGCGCAGGCAACATCCTCGGCACCGCGCAAAGCGGCCACATCGTCACCATCGGCTTTGATCTCTACTGCTCCCTGCTCCGCCAGGCCGTGTCGAAGTTGAAGGGCGAAAAAGTACGCCCGCGCCTCGAAGTCATCCTCCGCACCGATTTCGTCGTGACGCGTGAAGCTGAATTCATAGACCGAATCACATCGTCCGTGTCCCGCGAAATCGAAAGCACGCTTCCCACCGAATCATCCGCCCGCAACCGCCGCGACTGGACACCCCATCCCGTGCTCTCACCCTCCTCCGCGAATCTTCCGTCTTCCGCCTTCCGCCTTCCGCCTTCCCAAGCCCCCGCCTTTCTTCCGGCAGCCTACATCGCGGAATCCCAGCCACGGATTCAGGCCTACCGCCGCCTCGCCGAAGTCACCGCGCAGGAGCAGCTCGACGCCCTTCGCAAAACCTGGCGCGACCGCTTCGGCCCGCTCCCCGAGGCCGCCGAAAATTTGCTCGCGATGACCGAGATCAAACTCGCCGCCGCTGCCCGCAAAATCACCATTATCGAGGCGCGCGAAGGCAAACTCATGCTCACGCGCGGCGGCGATTACATCCTCATCGATGGAAAATTTCCCCGCCTCACCGCCCCCGAACCCACGCCCCGGCTGCGCGAAATGCTCGCGATGCTGCGAAGCCTGTAACGCACGCGCCCACGACGTACCTTTCCTCATCGCCCGATGCGGATTATTTTTCACCAGCAAACCACCGCTCGTAACGAACTATGAAAACGAAACTTCACCTCCTCATCGCCACTGCCCTCGGCACCACGCTGGCCGTCGCCCAGGACGATCGCCGCCCCGAACCGCCGCCGCAGCTTCGCGCGCCCGATGCACCGCACGCTCCCGAGCGGCCCGCGCGGATGATGCGACCCGCCGCATTTCTCGGCGTCGCCACCTCACCGGTGCCGCCGGTGCTCGCGGCGCAGCTCGCTCTGCCCGAGGGCTTCGGCCTCGTCGTGGAGGAAGTCATGCCGGACAGCCCCGCGGGCCAGGCCGGCGTGCAGCGGTTCGATGTGCTCCGCCTTTTCAACGACCAGCAGCTCACCGATCCCGGCCAGCTCGCCACGCTCGTCCGCGCGCAGGGCAGGGACGCCGACGTGACACTGACACTGCTGCGCAAAGGGCAGGAGCAAAAGCTGAGCATGAAGATCGTGGAGCGTCCGATGCCTGAGCGCATGCCCTTTCCCGGCCCGTCGGGTGAAATGAAGGAGCAGCTCGGGCGCTTGAAAGACGGAGTCGGGGACGGAGTGCGCAAGCTGCAGGAGCAGGCCGGCGATTACGAAAAGCGCATCCGAGAATATCAGGAACGCCTCAAG
>JANXSB010000117.1 GCA_025352865.1 Chthoniobacter sp.
CGCTGCAGCGCATGGTTAGGCGTTTCCGGTCGATTACGATTTGAGCAATTGGTCGTAAGTCGAATGGTGCCCAATCCAGAACCATTGAAGCCCGTCGGAGCGTTCCTTGGCGAGTGCTCGATAATGAAGTCCAATCCGAGCGGCGTAGAGCACGCCGACCTTCTTGAGTCGGACTGACGAATGCCGAGGATCGCGCTTGAGGAGTTCAAAGTTTTTGTCGGCGAGGGCTCGGATGTCGTCTGGAAGCTGCCGATAGTGAAACCAGAAGTCCGGGTCTGCGAAGTGTTTCAAAGCGGTGTGCAGCGCCCCGCCTCGTAGTGGTCGTCGGCGCGCTTCAGCGCGGCGTCAAGGCGGCCCGCCTGCATATCCTGCTCGATTTGGCGGTCCCACTGGTCGGCGATGAACTCCTCGAACCAATGAGAGAAGCGAGCAAGCTCGGCCTGCGAAAGGCCGGAAACGACGGATTCAAGTTCTTCAACGCTCATGGGAAGACGATACGTGTGATGCTCGGCAGTGAAAAGCGCAATGTTCCGCTTTTTGGAGACGCGAGGAAACGCCTAACGACCCCAAGCTCAGCGACGGCGGAGCGTGGCGCGGTAGCTGCGGGGTGGAGCGAAGGAGAGACATACAAGCTACGAAAGAGGAACGCACGGACGAGACGGGTACAAGCCAGAAATAGCAGCTACCGTGACGCGCGGAGCCGTTAGAGGGATGAAGGAAGGAGCGAGCGTCATCGTGTGCGGAAACGGGAGCAAAATGGGTGGCCCTGGCGCAAAGTGAATTCTGATGAAAAAATACCAACTCCACACCAAGACCGAAGACATTCTGAAACGCTTTCCGGCGTTGTGCAAGCGCCTGGAGGGCGCGGAACAAATCCCGGAGGTTCCTGGCCTCCCGCGGGTGCTCTGCCTCGGGGCGGACCTCGAAAAAGACGGGGCGTGCCTCGCCGTGCAATGCGGACTCGGCGAGCCGGTGAGCTTGGGCACGCTGACCCGCGAGAGCGTCCTGAGCTTGATGGCGGCGCTCCGGGCGCGTGGCTGGCGCTGCGTGGTCGGGATGGAAGCGTGCGGCTTTGGCTGGCGCTTCCAGCGGCAGCTGCGGGAAGCAGGCGCGGAGGCCCTGACCTTTGCCACCGAGGCCCTCAGCGGGCGGCGCAAGACCAACACCCGCGATGCCGCCGCGCTCGCCCGCTTGGTCGGCGATCGCACCGTGCATGGCAATACCAGGACCAGCCGCGTCGTCCGCGAACCCTCGCCGGAGGAACAGCAGCGCCGTTTCCTGAGCCGGCACCGGGCGCAGCTCATTGCCCTGCGCGGCAAGATCGAGGCGCATGGCCGCGGGCTCTTGTATGACTTTGGGCAGCTCGAGTTTCCCGAATGCTGGTGGGGCAAAAAGATGTGGCCGCGCCTGGTCGCGCAGCTCACCGCCGCCGGCGAGGACTGGCTGCGGGAAGCGCTCGAACCGCAGCGGGCCATGGCCCAGGCCGTCCACGCCCAGATCCTCGAGCTCGACACCCGGCTGGCCGCCGTGGCCGCGCAAACTCTCACCCTCCCGCTGCCCCACGGCCTCGGCCAGCTCACCACCCTGACCGCCTGCCTGGAGGTCATGGACTGGCAGCGCTTTGGCAACCGCAAACAAGTCGGCAGCTATATCGGCTGCGCCCCGAGCGAGAACAGCACCGGCGGCGATGGCCAGCTCCTCGGCCAGATCGACCGCCAGGGCAACCGCCGCCTGCGCAGCCTGCTCACCGAAGCCATCTGGCGGCTGCTGCGCTGGGAGCCCGGCTGGCGCGGCTTTGCCAAATGGGGCGCGATCATCCGCGAGGCCCACGGCAGCACCGTGCGCAAAAAGAAAGCCGTCATCGCCTGCGTGCGCCTGCTCTTCATCGACCTCTGGCGACTCTTCACCGCCCGGGCCACCCTGGCCGATCTGGGCTTCCAAGGAACGCCCTCCGCCACGGAGCCAACCGCCGCGGCCCGATGAGCACTTCAATTTCAGCACTCACCTCACTTCATCCCAAGCCAGATTACTTACTTCTCTCCACCAACTAACAACCAACCTTCTCCCGTCCAACGGCGATGAACCTCACCTTGCCCACGGTCCAGCACCTGATCGAAGCCCTGCAGCTGGCGGACTTAATGGTCCGTCGCCGGTTTAGAGTGGTCGGCGCTGGCCTAAGCTTGGGTCCATCCAGGACCGAAGACCTCGGATTCCCTGACTGGGCGCAGAGCCCCACCGCCCCATCCCGCCTCGTGCGGGGTGCGGCGCGTGGCGGCCACCCTGCTGCTCGCATAGGAGCTTGGCAGTCCTCGGACTCCGCATCCTGACCCAAGGCCGTCCGCACGGCTCATCGCACCACCCGTCACCTTCAATCCCGCCACATGTTCTAACCTTTCCTTAACCCACACTTCAGCAGGACGGGCCTCAATAGGTCTCGATGATTCGGGGGGAACATCGGTCTCCCTCCCATCACGACCTTGACAATCCTTCATAGGCGCTGCAGCGCATGGTTAGGC
>JANXSB010000140.1 GCA_025352865.1 Chthoniobacter sp.
GGAACGCGAAGCCCTCGACCGCGACCTCGCCGCCACCCGCCAGGCCCGCGAAGCCGAGGCCAAAGCGCACGCCGAACTTCGCGCCGCGCATGAAAATCTCGGGGGCGAAACAACCGCACTCGCCGCGCAGCTCACGGACGCCCACACCGCGCGCGAAACACTCACCGCCGAAGCCGCCGCGAGTACCGCCGCGCACGAAAAAGCGCTCGCCGACCTGGCTGCCGAGCGCGACAGCCTCAGCGCGAAAGCGCACGCGCTGGCCGGGGAACTCGCGATCCTCACGCAGACCCACGCAACCGCTTTCGAGAGGCTGCGCGCCGAACACGAAACCCTGCAAATTGCCAAAGGCGCGCTCGGTAAATCGCTCGGTGACATTACCACCGAACGCGACCAGCTCCGCGGGGAAACCGAGACGCTTTCCACCGAACTCAACGCCGCCAAACAGCAGCACGGCGAAGCCTACGCCGCGCTCGACCGCGACCACGCCACGCTCCGCACCGCGCACGACGCGCTCGCCGGCCAGCTCACCGCCGCCCGCCACGCCCACGAGCAGACGCTCGCCGATCTCGGCAAAGAGCGCGACGACTGGCAGGCGAAAGCGCAAACCCTCACGGCGGGAATCGGCGGACTGCGAAAAGAGCACGATGCGGTGCAGTCCGAAAAAGACCGGCTCGAAAAATCTCTCGCGACGCTCACCGCCGAGCGCGATCAACTGCGCGCGAAAACCGAAACGCTCGCCGCCGACCTCACCGCCGCTGGGCAGGAGCATGGCGAGATTTTCGCCTCGCTCGAAAAGGAACGCGACGCCCTGCGCGCGGCAAAGGACGCGGTTGCGGCCGAACTCGCGCAGGCGCGAACCGCGCACGCCGCACTCGCCGCCGACGCGTCCGCAGCGACGGAGGCGCACGAAAAGGCCTGCGCTGCACTGGCTGCGGAACGCGACGATCTTGGCAAAAAGTTGCAGGCGCTTCAGGCGGCTTCCGGCGACGATCGGCGCCAGCACGAAAGCGCGGTTGCCGAACTCAGCGCCAAGCTGGCGGATCTGCGGGACAGCCGCGAGACGCTGGCGGCCGAAAGTGCGGCGGCCACGGGCGCGCTCGAAAAAGCGGTCACCGATCTGACCGCCGAGCGGGCGGCACTTTCCAAAAAACTCGACGACCTCGATCGCGAACTCTCGGCCGCGCGCCAGAGCCGTGTCGAGACCGTTGCCGACCTCGCGGAGGCGCACGCGCAGCACGCCGAGATCGCCGCCGACCGCGACCGGCGCATCGCCGAACTGACTGCCGCGCATGAATCCGCGCAAACCGCACTCCACCAAGACCGCACCGAGGCGCTCACCGCCATGACCGCCGAGCGCGAGGCGACTGTGACGGCTCTGAGCGAGGAGCGCGACCGGGCGCGCGAGGCGGCGGCGGAAATTGAAAGGCGCCTGTCCGCGGAAATCGCCCAGCTCACCGAGGCCCGCGATGCGGCCCAGCGCGAGAGCTCGGCCATCGCGCAGCGCCTCGGTGCCGCCGTCGTGGAGGCGGATGCGAAACTCGACGCGACCCTCCGCGAGCGCGACGCGCTGCTCGCGCAGAAGCGCACGACTGACGCCGACTTTGCCGCCGCGCGCGACTCCCACACCGCGCAAGCCGCCGTCTTTGCCCGCGAGCTGAAAGCCGTCAGCCGCCAGCGCGACGACGCACTCGCCGAAACCGCCGCAGAGCGCGAGGAACGCGCGAAGCAAGCCGCCGCACTCGACGCCGACCGCGCCGCGCTCGCCCGCGCCGAAGCGGAACTCGGCGAGCGTTTCGAGCGCGAACTCGGCCGCGTCCGCCACGAGCGCGACAGCATCATCCAGCAGCGCGACGCCCTCCGCGACCGCATGGAAAAGCTCATCGACGAGCAGCGCCACATGCTCGAGGAAATCTCCGCGCAGGCCAGTCAGACCGCGCTCCGGCACGGCACCATTCCGGCAAACGCGCGCAGCGCCGAGCCCGCGTCCACGCCATCGCGCACCGCCGAAACCAAGGCGCGCAAATCGCGGAAGGAGAGCAACGTCATCGACATCACCGAGGCCGAGATTCTTTCGCCGCAGGCCGATGAGGAAGGCCGGCTGAAGATCCCGCGCATCCGTCCGGTGCAGATTCCGCCGCCCCAGATGCGGATTCTTTGAAACGCGGAAAATCCGTCCCGACCGCACGACGGCGCTGGCCGCGGTGGCTGGCACTCATCGCCATCGCGCTGTTGCTGCTTCCTGTCGCCGAGGTCGCGCTCGTGCGTTTCATCGACCCGCCGATCACGCCGCTGATGCTGCTGCGTCCCGTGGAGGCGCGCTTTTCCGGCCACGCCGCCGCCGAGCGTCGCTACGTCTGGCGCGATCTCCGGCAGATGCCGCGCGACTTTTTGAAATTCGTCCTCACCGGCGAAGACCAGAGCTTTTTCCGCCACCACGGATTCGACTGGCGCGAAATCCACCTCGCCCGCGCGCAGGCCGAGCGCGACGGCGGCGAAGTACGCGGCGCGTCCACGATTTCCATGCAATGCGCCCGCTCGCTCTTCCTCTGGCAGGGCCGCTCATGGGTGCGCAAGGGGCTCGAAATCTATTACACTTTCTGGATGGAGCTGCTGCTCCCAAAGCGACGCATCCTCGAACTTTACGCGAACGTGATCGAGATGGGCGACGGCGTGTACGGCCTCGAAGCCGCCGCGCATGCGCACTACGGCACCAGCAGCCGCGCCCTCACGCGCGAGCAGTGCGCCATGCTCGCCGCGCTGCTCCCCGCGCCGCGCGTGTGGAATCCGCGGGAGCCTTCGCCGCGGCTCAGTGCGCGGTGCGCGAAACTGCTGCGCCAGGAAAAGCAGGTGAGCTTTCCGCAGCTCGGCGACCCAAAGTAGCGCGGGCTAAGTGCTACTGCGGATCACTCCACCCCCCGCGCTGCGGGTCATACGTCCGCCCGTCGTCCTTCGGCGCGGGCGTCGCCGCAGCGGAGCTTCGCGCCGCGCGCGTTTGCGGGCGTGGCGCGGTGCCGTTCGGCCATTCGTACTGGCCGGTCTGCGGATTGAAAGTGCGCGCGTCGCGGCCCGTGTGCAGGAGCGGGAAATCCGCGAGCGGATTGTCGAGCGAGTTGCAGCCTGTGCAGAGCGCGAGGGCGGCAGCGGTGGCGAAAAGGCGCGGGAGTTTCATGCAGCGGATAGTTGGATTCGTGGATTGATGGAAAGGCGCGACTGGCATAACACACCCGTCCTCTGCAAATCCACCAATCCCATTCCCATGCTCTCCCACGTCGTCATTTTCTGGACCAAACCCGAAATCCCCGGTGCCGCCGATGCGCTCATCGCCGGTGCCGAAAAATATCTGCGCCCCATCCCACTCGCGCAGAGCTTTCATATCGGCCGCATGGTGCCGAGCCAACGCGCGGTCGTGGATCAGAGCTATCAGGTCGCGCTGCATTTGCTGTTCGCCGACAAGGCCGCGGAGGAGGCCTATCAGGTGCATCCGCTGCACCTCGCTTTTGTGGAAAAAACCTTCAAACCCAACTGCCAGCGTGCCACGATTTTTGACTTCGCCTAAGCCATGAAACTCCCCGCCCTCCTCCTCCTCGCCGCCGCGCTCGCGGCCCCCATTTTTCCCGCCGCCGCGCAGCTACCCGCCGGCCCTGTGCGGATCAGCGTCCAGGTCGAATCCAAAAGTGACAACAAGGGCTTTTCCAAAACCCAGCATCGCATCCTCAAGATCACCCTCACCAACTCCGGGCCCGACAGCCTCCCGCTGCGGGTGAAATACGCCTTCTTTGGCCGCACCGTAAAATCGCACGACACCATCGTCCTCGACCATAGCGACCTCACCACCCAGCTCCAGCCAAAGAGCGACCAAACCCTCACCACCAAGACCCAGTCGGCCACGTTGGTTGAGGAACACTTCGACAAAAAGACCAAGGTTCCGGCCTCCGGCCAGCACTTCACCGGCTACGGCGTCAAGGTGTATCAGGACGGCAAAGTCATCGCCGAAATGTGCGACCCATCCAACATGCAGGACGACCTCGCGAAAATGCCCGGCCTCCCCGAGCCCAAGCCCAAGCCCGCACCGCCGAAACCCGCACCAAAGCCGAAGCCCGCAGCGCCGGCCTCCACGACCCCGGTGCCTGGGGCCAAATAGCGGGTCGCTCCCCTGCCCTGCACCCAAACTCCACCTTTGGGCTGACACGGTCGCCACGGCTGATTGCGGCACGTTCGCGAGCGGCGTGCTATTAACCCTGCGATTAAACAGGTGGCACTCCTGTCTTAATCTTAATCTTACTCGTAATCTTAATTCAAACCCACACAGGGATTAAGAGTAAGATTATAAGTAAGATCAAGAGGCGAACTGCCACCTATTTAGTTGCCGGAGTAATAACGGGAATCTACGGGGTGACAACGCGGTAGAAGCGCTGGGTGCTGATACCCACGCTGGTGTCGTTGTAATCGATGGCCAGTGGAGCGGCGGGCGCAGCGACGTCATAGAGGTGCAGCCAGGCTGCGTCGGTGAGGGCGTTCTTGTATTGAATGGTATAAGTGAGACCTATCTGGGCGACGAAGTGAATGTGCATCTCGCCCTCGGTAACGCTGCTGATGCTGGCGACCAGTGGAACGGTCGGGGCTGGAACCGACAAAAAATCAACGCCCATTTGCGGGGAAAAACCATTGTCAGTCATGTTTCTCACCCCGAATTCCAAGCGGTAGTTTCCCGCGGCTGGGATGGTAAAATCCACACTCGTCCACCCCGTATTGCCACGATTCGGCAGGGACGCGACGCTGGCCGCGAACAAAGTTGTTTCCTCCAAGGTGGTCGTGTTGATGAGTTTCGCATAACCGTCGTCGTTCCAATTCGGGAGGTAGGCTCGTTCTTCCGTGGTATCGAGAAACACGCTAAACACCACCCGGTCACCCGCGGCGGCTGCAAAGAGTGTGGAAAGCTTTTGGTAGATGCCTGTATTCCCGCCTCGGATCAGGGCGAATTTTGCGGACTCAACCGGGGCCCATGTTACAAAGCCATCGAAGCCTGCACCGTCCAAGGTTAAGGTAGAGGCTAGGACGGTCGCAGTACCTCCAGATAGCGATGTAGTCCAATCCGTAAAGTCACCCAATTCGAAGCCCGGATTGCTAAGACCGGGATGAATGACTGTCGCCTCGGCGCTTCCGCAAATGATTGCAGCTGCGGCGAGAATGCTTCGGAGTAGTAGCGTTTTCATGCTGATGATCTGATGGCAGAATGCACCAATCACACCAAAGCCGCAATGGCACCCATACGAACCCGAAACCGACCGGGTTGGTCCGCATGGGGTAAGTTTGAGGTTACGGACTGACCGGACGCCGCACGGAACTTACGCCCGCGAGCGATACCTTATTCGCGATGACCTGACCGTAAACCGTGGCGGAGCCGCTCATTTTCATCGTGCGATCAGTGGCTAGGATGATGCCGTTGAGAGTCGAACTGCTGCCCATAGTCGCATCACCTGTTCCCCGGATATTGAAGAGGACATTGTCGGCAGTCAGACCACCGCTCAACTGCACAACGCTGGTTCCGCTCAATGAAAACTTGTTAGTGACATTGATGATGTAAGTCGTCGCGGCGGTGCCTTGCAGGGTAAGCGCCGCTGTCCCGCTCAGGACGAAATCGGTGAGTTGAAGAACCACGGTGTGACTTACCGTCGTGTCGTTCAAGGTCAGGCTGGTATTCTGATTGATCGTGGTGGGATACCCGCTGGAGGCGGTCATGGCGAAGGCGGAGTTAGAAGCACTGTGGGCATCACTTACCCCCTGAGCCAAATTGGCGTTTTGGTTGTTAAGAATGCTCCCCGTGACGGTGAAGCCGGATGATTTCACCATCGACCCACTGGAGTTGGACACCGCCTGGCCGCGGATGGAACCGGTGCCGCTCAAATTGCTATTGCCCGAGCCAGCAAAAGCCGTATCCCCCCAAATGCTCGCACCGGAACTCATCACGTTCACGTCAGCCGCCCCGGCCCCGAGGGTGAAGACCGCCCAGCGGTCGGTGGGTGTGTGATCCGCGTAGCCCAGATCGACGCCGCTGGACAGCAGGCTCGCGTGGATGGAAAGCTGAGATGCAGCCAAAACCAATGCCGAGAGCAGGGCGGTGCGGAGAGATTTTGCGCTGAAGAGGGTTTTCATGTTTGCGGACATGCCAGACGGGCGGGTACCTGTCCAGAGTTTTTAATCTTTGCACTATTTTTCCGCGCGCAGTTTCGTAACGGCACGTCGCGCGCCCTCCGCTTTCCCCTAATGCCATGACCTCCCACCACCCCTCATGCGATGGCGCAAAACCGCTCATCGGCCATGTCGGCTAAACCCGCCCGGCTGTCCTGGGCCATCGCGGGGATCAGCCTCGCGGCTCCGGCCCTCGGCGGGACCACGAGTTTGTGGGCGCGGGCGGTGCTGCTGGGCGGCCTCGCGGCGGTCTTTCTTTGCGCCCCGCCGCGTGAGTCGCTGGGGAAAATCTGGAACATTCTTTTTCTGGCGCTCGGGGCGCTGGCGCTGACGGCTTTTCTCCCCGCCGGGTGGTTCGCGGTGCCGGAGTGGCGGCAGGTGCTGGTGGAAAACTACACCGTCGTGCTGCCGGCCACGCGTTCGCCGCAGCCGTGGCTGAGTGCCGAGGCGGGCGGTCTTTTTTTGGCGGCGCTGGGCTGGGCCTACTACCTTTTCGCGCAGGTGCCGGGGCAAAATGACACACGGGAGGCGGTGCGGATTTACGGCGCGGGGGTCACGGTTCTGGCGGCGGTCGCGCTCCTCGCATTCCGGGCCGGACATCAGGTGCCGTTCTGGCCGCCCACGCTCAATTCCAACGTGGACTTCGGTTTCTTCCAAAACCGCAACCAAACCGCGAACGTGCTCGCGCTCGCGGGTGTGATGATTACCGCCGTGGCGTTCCGGAGTTTTCAGCGTCCGGGAAGACAGGGCTGGCTTTGGCTGGTCGCGCTCGCGGTGGTGAGTGTGGCCCTGGTCATCAATTATTCGCGCGCCGGCATCGTGCTTTTTTTTGGCGGCATCGGGGCTTGGATTCTCGCGTCGGCGTTTGTCTCCGGGTCGCGGAAAGGCTCGGCGTTGAGTCTGGCGGCGACGGCCATTTTGCTGTCGGTCTTTTTTCTCTTCGGCGGAAAAACTTTGGAACGCTTTCACGCGCCGGCGAACGATCCGTCGGAGTCGTGGATGGGCCTGCGGTCGAGCCTTCAGCAGGATGCCTTCGCCCTGGCGGAAACCACGCCGTGGCTCGGGCAGGGGCTGGGAAATTTCGAACCGGTGTTTGCGATGGCGCGGAAAAAATCGGCCACGCAAAGCCGCGCGCTCCATCCCGAGAGCGACTGGCTGTGGGCGGCAGTGGAGATGGGCTGGCCGGCGGTCGCGCTGCTGCTCGGCGGTTTTTTCTATGGCCTGAAACGATGCTTTCCGCTCGATCAGAAACTGCGCGTGGCGGCGGCGGTTTGCGCGGTGGCGTTTGTCTTGCACGGGCTGGTGGATGTGTCGGGCCATCGCGCGGGCGCGGCGTGGCCGGCGTTGTTTCTATTCGGCGTCGCGATGAATCCCAACCGGCCCGGCAAAGAGCGGGCGTGGGTGGCTCCGGTCTTTCGGCTCCTCGGCGGATTGCTCGCGGCAGTCGCTCTTTGGTGGATCGCCTCGGATCGCTGGGACTGGGGCAGCCAGTTTGCGCCGACGACGCGGACGCTCGCGCGGCTGGACGGGCGATTGCAAAAGGCGAGGGCGGACGGCGATTATCCCGTGATGATTTCCACGGCCACGGAGGCGCTCCGGATCGCCCCGCTGGAATGGAGCTTCTATTTCCACCGGGCCTGCGCGGAGGCGGTGTCGCACTCCACGACGCAAAGCGCCGAGCGGGATTTTCAAATCGCGCGCCACCTCGAACCGCTGTGGGCGGATTCCTGTTTCACCGAGGGGCGGATCTGGCTGGAACTCGGCGATCCCGAGCGCGCGTTCGAGGCGTGGGCGGAGGTGCTCCGGCGTGCGCCGGAAACCGCGCCCGTGCATTACGGGCAGATGCTCGACGCCGCGCGGGCGAATGTTTTTCTGCGCGCGGCGCTGGTCAAACTCGCGCGGACGAACCGGGACTATCTGCCCGTCCTTTTGCGAACCGCAGACCGTGTGGAAAGCACCTTGGAGATCAGCGCGCTGCTCACCGAAGATCCGGCGCTGGAATCATTCACCAGGGCGCAGCGGCAAAGCCTTTTCGCCGCATGGTTCCAGCGGGGCGACCGCTCCCAGCTCACGCGCAGTCTGCTCGATCATCCCGAATGGCAGGAGGACGGCTGGACATGGCTCGCGCAAAATTATGCCGACGCAAAAAACTACGAGGCGGCCTGCCAGGTCGTGAAAAAATTCGCTCCACGTCCGGCGATTCCAGCGCCCGGCGCGGAACAGCCGCGCGCTGAATTGGAGCGGAAGTTTTCCGCCAACCCGGAAGACCTCCTGAGCGGTCTGGCACTTTACTTTTCCCAACAAAAGCTCGGCGAAACCGACGCGGCCCTGACGACGATCCGCGCGCTGAAAAAGGTCGCGGAGCATCCCGCCTACGTGTCCTACCTCGAAGCCGAACTCTGCGCTGAAAAGGACGACTGGGAGAATGCCTGGAACGCGTGGCAGCAATTCGCGTCAGCGAAACGCTGAGCCCCGCCTCACCGCGCCGCTGCGACCACCTCGGCCAGCACTTTTTCGAGCGACTGCGCGGCCTGCGTGATCTCGAAGCGCTGCGCAAAACAGCTCCGGGCATTGCCGGACATGGCCTGGCGCGCAGGCTCGTCGAGCGCCATCCAGCGATTGAGCACTGCGACCGTCGAGGCGAGATTGTCGTCGTCCACCAAGCCGGCCTGATCTTCGGCGATCTCCCGCCAGATATTGATCTTGTTGGAAATGAGCGCCGGCTTTCCACACGCCAGCGCCTCGGCCACCGAGATGCCGAAATTTTCCTGATGCGAGGGCAGAACGAAAACCTCGGCGGCGTGAAATGCGCCCCATTTCAAATCGCCCGTCAGCATCCCCGGCCACGTGACACGATCCGCAATGCCGAGCTGTTCCGCCCGCGCTTTGATCCGCTGCGCAAAGGCGCTCTCGCCGGGGCCGGCCATGACGAGATGAAAGTCGCGCGTCGCCGCAGGCGATTTCGCCAGGACCTGGGCAAAGGCCTCGATCAGCATGTCGCACCCTTTTTTCTCATGAATCCGGCCGAGGAACAAAAAGATGCGCCGCTCGCGCAGTGCCGGAAACCGCTCCAGAAAAAGCGCCCGCTGCCCGGCCGCGTCACCCGTCGGCCCCGCCGTGCCGTAATTGATGACCACCTCATTGCATCGGTATAGCCAAAAGGACCGCCGCGCCTGCCGGCGCTCCTCTTCCGCCGTGAAGAAAACCGCCGCCGCATCGCGGAGACATGGGTACTCCCCCCACGGCCAGTAGAGCCATTTCTTGAGATGCTTCAGCGGATACTGGCGCTTGAACCACGGGTCGAGCATCCCGTGCGTGAAAGTGCAGTACGGCGTGGCGGTTCCGCGCAGCGCCCAGCGCACGCCGAAGCTGTTGAACTGCCAGATGCCATTGACGATAACCACGTCGTACTCCGCGTGATGTTTCCGCAGCCACGGGATGAACCGCGGCGAGTAACCGTAGCTCGTGTACGACGGGCCCAGCGAATGCAGCGGCAGCGGAAAAGCTGCCATCCACGCCTGCCCCGGCGCGTCCAGGCTCACCACCTCGATCCCCTCGCCGCGGTGCGCCGCCGCGAGCTGTTTGATCCCCTCGATCGGCCCGCCGCCCCGCGGATCGGCAGAATGAATGGCGTGCAGGATTTTCAAGGCTGGTTCATGGCAGATAAGCCGGGCGACCCGATGATGTCCACCATTGGAATAAAGCCCGTCGGTGGCCTGCGCATCAGGCCATTCGGTCGGGTGGCGCAGGAAATGGAGACTCACGACTGTCTGGGAGACATCCGCAGTCGGAACCTCCCCGTAAAAAAGTTTATCCCTTGACGCCCTCCCACACCGCCCCTACCAGCAAACTCGACGTTCTCCTTCCCGCTATGAAAAACACTATTTCCCGCAATATCCGCCATATTTTCGCACTCGCCGTCGGCGTCTCGGCACTCGTCGCCCTTTCCCAGCCAGTGCAAGCCGTCGCGATTATCGACCAAGCCGTCTTCGCGGATGGCAGCATCACGGTTTCGGGGCCCGACGCAGGCATCAACGGTGACGTGCATACCAACGGCAATTTCGACATTTCGGGCGGCGCGGTGGTCAACGGCTTTACGAGTGCGGTGGGGACCGTGACGAATGACTTCTTTAACCCCGGTCATCTCAATGGTGGGTCGCAGTCCGGCGCGGCTCCCCAGACCTATCCGAACATGGCTACGGTGCTGGGCGCGATCGGGATGCCCTATACCGAAATCACGCCGAGCGGCGGGACTCTCTTCTTTAGCGGCAGCGAGCCCTTCAGCGGCGTCTATTGGGTTCACGGAAGTGTGGATATTTCCAGCGACGCGCCAGGGACGGCCACCTTCCTCGCCGATGGCAACATCGACATCTCGAGCGATGCAAACATCACCAGTGCCGTCAATAACACCAGCTTTCCACGCGGGCTCGCGCTGTATTCCGGGACCGGGCACACGAACGTCAGCGGGGCCAAAGTCTCAGGCTCCGTCGCGGCCAAGACCACGGCGGACATCTCCGGGCAAACCCAAGTCCCGGAACCTTCCTCCGCTCTGCTCCTCAGCCTCGGCTGCGTCGGTGCGGCGATCATGCGGCGGCGGAAATAGGCTGAGGGGCTCCGCTGATTAAATCGCGGTGCAATGCCGGGCGGGATGCCGCGCATCTTGCTTCCTCCGGTCGCGCGAAATCACTTCGCGCGGAAGCGGCGCTTGAGGCCCATGAGCATTTGCTTCACCGGGCCGGCCTTTTCCACGGTCGTGGCAAAGCCGTTTTGATACGCCACGATCTCCGCCTGAAACTCGGGCACGCCGGGATAGCGCGCGTCCTGGTGCAGCGCCATCGCCTTCATCGTGACCGCCGCGAGCGCCTCGGGCACCCGCCCGCCGGGCAAGTGCGGGAGCCGCTTCGCGCCGCTCGTCGCCGCGAGCGGCGAGACGATTTCGCCGCGCGCCGCCTTGCTCAGCACGGCCTGCGGATCGTCGCCCTCGATGGACGGACGCAGGGCGAGCAGGTGCCAGAGAATCGCGCCGAGCGCATAGACATCCGTGCGGACATCGTGCGTGTCGTGCGCGCCCCAGCACTGCTCCGGGGCCATGTACTGGGGCGTGCCCATGACGTTCTTGGATTCGTTTTCCACCGCCGCGAGTTCTTTGCGCAGGCCGGTGCGGATGATCGAGCGCCCGTCGTAGGCGGCGGATTTTCCCTGCGTGGGGTCGAGCACTTTCGCGAGCCCCCAGTCCATGACGAGCACCTCGCCGTAGTCGCCGATCATGATGTTCTCGGGCTTGAGGTCGCGGTGGATCACGCCCTTGCTGTGCGCAAAGGCGATGGCATCGCAGACTTTTTGGAAAACGGTGAGCAACTGCCCGAGCGGGTATTTTTTGATCATGCCCTCCTGCCCCTCCTCAATGAGATCGAGCACTTTTTTCAGCGTGATCCCGCGCACG
>JANXSB010000203.1 GCA_025352865.1 Chthoniobacter sp.
AGCAGGAGGGAAAAGAGCAGACGGGTGGGCATCGGAGCGGTCGGGATGAAGAGCCCGGTGTCGCCGGGTTTCTTAGCGGGAACGATGCCGCACCGCTCCGGCTATTTCACCGGGCCGTTTTCGATCTCGATCTCGTCGAGCCAGCATTTTGCCGCGGCTTTTCCCGCGCCGATGAAGCCGAGCCAACGCAGCTCCTTCATCGCGGGATGCACGAATTTCAACCCGTCGAAACGCTGCGGCTGCTGGCCGGGAAGCGTGATCGTGCAGGCCCACGTCGCGTCGCTGTCGGGGCCGAGCTTCGCGGTGACTTCGATGTGCGCCCAGGTGTCGGCGGGCAGGTCAGCGAGCTTGCGGTCGCTGGTGCGGATCGCGCCCTTTTCGACGTAAAGCATCGGCCCGGTGTGGTAGGGCGCGGCGGCGTCGCGCCATTCGTAGAGGAGGGTAAAGGCGGGCTCGGCGCGCACGTCGAAGGCCGCGCGCGTGAGGCCACGCTCGTGGCCAGGCTGGTAGTAAAAATGCGGGTCGAAGGCCGGCTCGACCTCGGGGCCGTCGGTGAGCTGGAGGCAGCGCGCCCCTTTGCTCGCGTGCTCGGAGACGACGGCGAGGGTCGCGGGATTTTTCACGAACTGCCGCGCATTCGCGGGCTGGCCGCCGAGCGGTGTGTTTTCAAAACCATCGTGCAGCGTGAGCGCGGGCGGCTTGGGTTTGCTGCCGTATTTCATCGGTGGGAATGGGCGCGCGGCCAGCTTGCGCCACGCGTCGTCGCCGGTCACGCCGGCGAGTTTCCAGTCAAAGGACACGAAGCCCAGCCGCAGCGCGGGCGACTCGGGGCGCAGCGTCCAGTCGCCCTTTTCCGGCGCGGTGAAAAGCGGATCGGCGACCACGCTGGTGCCATCGCGGCCCATGAATTGCCACACGCTCCATGACTTTCCGGCGAAGTCTTTGATCGGGCCGTCGGGCTTCCAATAGACGTTGTCCGCGAGCCACACGCGGCCGTCGTCCCAGTTCGTATCCACATGCGCGAAGAGCTTTCCCTCGCCGAGCAGCACGATGTTTCGCTCAAATGCGAACGCCAGAAAATCCTCGGGCTTGCTGCGCCGCACATGCTCCTCAGCGCAGTACGCGATGATGTTGTTGCGCACGAGATTCCCGCGCCCGTAGTGCTGGTGGTAGCCGGCGGTCTGGCAGTGGTGGACGAGATTGTTTTCCCACACGATGCCGGTCGAGCCCTCGTCGTTATACATGCCCCACCCGCCGTAGCTCGCGCAGCCGATGTCGTGAAAATGGCAGCCGCGGATCACCGTGCCGGGCTGCGGGCCGAGCGTGTAGATCGCCCCCATGTCGCTCAGCACGCCCCAGCCGAGATGATGAATGTGGCAGTGCTCGACGAGATTGCGCGCGCAGGCGGCGGCGCTCGGGCTCGGTGAGCGCGTGCGATTCCTGGGCTACGTCGGCGAGATGAGCGCGCTGTATCCCGCGCTCGACATGCTGCTGCTCACCTCGCGCTACGAAGGTCTGCCGATCACCATTCTCGAAGCGATGGCGGCGGGCGTGCCGATCGTCGCCTCGCGGCTCGACGGTGTGCAGGAGGTTCTCGCCGACGGCGAGGACTGTGCGCTGGTGACGCCGGGTGACCGGGATGGATTTGCAGCGCGCGTGAGTGAACTGATCCCGCAACCGGCGCTCGCGCGCCATTACGCGGACGCCGCGCTGGCGAAAGTGCGCGCCCATTACTCCGCCGAGGCGATGACGCGCGCGGTGGAGGCGGTCTATTGCCAGTACCTGGAGCCGCGCGCATGAAGGGCATTTTTTGCGATTGGGATGCGAACCGTGGAAATCCGAAAGGGCAGCTCGTGCTGCTCCTCTTCCGGCTCGCGCAGCGGCCTGGCTGTTGGAATGAAAGCGTTCATCAGTGCGAGCCCCATCGCCTCCGCCTCCGTCGTGGGCGACAGCATCGTCCTCGGCCAGCCCTTCATCTTCAATAAGTCGAACATCGACGCTTTCGATTTCTGACCAGCCCCCCGCACCGCGAAGCTCAGCTTCCCCGGCAAGATGCGTTACGAAGCCCTCAGCTTCGTAACGAGGGGCTTAAGTTAAGTCGCCAGTGCCAGCCGACGACGGCGGATGGCCAGAACGCCCGCGCCAACGGCCAACAGACTGAGGCTGGTCGGTTCCGGTTCCGGGACAGGCACGGTGTAGCGAAACTGGAAGAGTTCCGTCTGGCTGGTTCCGGCGTAGCTGCCGTCACCGAACGCCGCAAAATCGTAGTAATTGTAAATGGTCGGCAGAATGACGGGAGTGGATGCAAAGAAGGCCCCGTCGATGCTTAGCGTACCCACGCCGCCTGCTATATCCAAACGGTAATCATGAAAGCCGGATGTTGTATCGAAGGGCGTTCGGGCCACGCCCTCTCCTCCGGTCCCGATGCCATCCGTGTTGACGGTAATACCTGCACTGTCGATGCCGATGGTGAAGTTGCGCCCAAGATGGTCGTAGACGGCAAGGTAGTATCCCGACTTCTGTTGCCCCGGGCCGGGATAGTAATAATTGGACGAATCCACGTGCAGTATTGCCTCCATGCTCTCACCCGTGTCGAAATCAATCGGAGCAGGCGTGGTGGACTGCCACCACTGCACGGCATTAGCCGTGGTCGGCCCCTGGTAAAGCAGATTGCCGCTGGTGTACGGGCTGGGCGCGGCGACATCGTCGGTGACCAAATTGAAGCCCTGGCTCGTGGGCAAGCTCCCCAGCGAGGGATCGTAAGTTTTCCAAGTTTGGGCATTTACAGAAGAAGTGGCGAAGCCGAGGATTAAGAAAAGCGCCAATAGCGGGGCGGAACGTCTGATTTCTCTGTTCATAAATAATTTCCTTCTAAGTTCTGAGGCAATCGCCCCGGTTGAATTTGACCGATTTTCACCTTTTGACGCATAGTTGGCCGTCAGGCACTGATCTGCTGCTCCTCAGAGCGGCGGATCTTTTTATTAGCATTGTGCGTTGGTATCACGGATAAATAATAACTGTCAACGTAAAAATGCAGTGACGATCAATAACCTCTCGGCGGCGTGGCAGGCGGCTTATGACGTGCTGGTGAAAGGGATGCGCGCCTTGCTGGATAATCTCCGCAATGTGCTGGGGCCGGACGATACGCGCTGGCTCAGTTTCGGCTTGCAGATGCCTTCGACGGTGACGACTCCCGGACAGCCGGTGAACCTCACGGGGAATCTGGACGACACGGGCGCGATCGTGGTGCAATGCGACGCCGTGCCGCTGGCGACGCGCTACCGCTGGCGGATGCTGCTGGTCGGTTTCCCCCATCGCGCCGAAGTTACCCTTTGGCACGCGCATCACTTGGCCGCTTTGCTCCGTCTTGCATCTTACCCGGCCACGATGACGCTGACGGTGTTGCTCCACGCGCCCACGCGCCCATCGCCCACGCGGTAGATGGCGCGGTAGCTCCACCTGGCGGGGGTGGCGGGGAAGGGAGTTTTGTCGTCGTAGCCCGGCGTGACATCGAAGACGAGCAGGACGAAGCCCTGGCCGCCGCCGCGATCGACCTGGATTTCCGTCATGTCGAGAAAGGCGCTGTAGCCCTGCCAATCCCAGCCGATGGCGACCACGCTGCCGAACGCGGTGGCGGTGAGGCGCGGGGCGAGGGTGACCCAGTCCGGCGCGGCCTGCGGGGAGCCTTCGATGCCGAGCGCCAGGCCGGTGGCGGTGATGTAGTTCCGGTGGCTCTTGAGCCGCTGCACCAGCACCCGGAAGCGCCGGACGATCCCCGCCGGCACGGCCGCCGGGAAACCCGCGGGCAGCACGGGCACCACATTGAGGGTGGGGGCCGTGCCGCTGCCGTCGCGCTCGTAGTTCTTCTCCGCCGTCCAGGCCTGCGCGCTGCTTTGGAGCGAGTTGATGAAATCCACGACCGCGTGGAAGCGGGTGGCATCGGCGGCCTGCCCCACGATGTCCGGGTCGGTGGGCAGGAGGCCGAAAGTGGTGAGATAAGCGCCGATGGAGTCGCGAAAAAGGGTGAAAAGCCTCGCTTTGCCGGGGTCGCCATTGGGCATGTAGTCGGATTTGGCCATGTGGAGTGGGATTTGCGGTTGGTGGGTGGTTGGGAGGAGTCGCTGACGGGAAAAAAGAGCGGTTACAGAGGAAAATGGGGCCGCACGAAGCCCGGCAGCACCATCCGTGAACACTCCACTGGCATCCGTGAATAATCAACGGGTATCCATGAATTATTCACGAATACCCATGAATACTCAAATGGTATCCATGAGTCTTCCACTGGTATCCGTGGACATCTCACATGTATCCGTGAGCCTTCCAGTGGCATCCGTGGATGTTCCACGGATACCTTTGAGCATTCCACCGGCATCCGTGGATGTCCCACGGATATGCTGCGAAGTCCAATGGATACCCGTCTGTAGTCCAAGCGTATCCGGCAGTTGCAGCCGGATACCGCTGAGGAATCCAAGGCCACTAAAATCGCGTTAAGCCCCATCGTTCCGAAGCTGGGGGCTTCGGAACGCATCTTGCCGGGGAAGCTGTGCTTCGCGGTGGGAGCAGGTCTGGCGGGGAGGGCAAGGCGGGCCGGGGCTCAAGGCGGCCGAGCGGCCCAGGGTGACTCACAGCTTGCCGAGCAGGCGATCGACTTCCACGTAGCGGTCCACGAGGGCTTGGATTTTGTCGATCTTCTCGGTGTCGCCGGGGAGGGTTTTGACGGTCATCGAGTGGATGCTGCTGGCGATGGTGTAACTGTCGAGCGGGGAGGCGATGGCGGGGATTTCGGAGTGCTGGAGGAGTTCGAGAATGGGCGGGCTGGGCTCGAGGTCGCCGGAAAGGACGAGGCCGGCGACGGTGTGCCCGTCGTGTTCGCTGAGGGTGCTGGCGGAGAGCGCGGCGAGGATCACGTCCTCGCGGTCGCCGGGGGTGATGATGAGGGTGCCGGGCTTGAAGTACTGCATGGCGTGGCCGGAGTTCATCGCGCCGATGATGACTTTCTGCACGCGGCGGCGGGACTTGGACTTGCCGTTGAGGAAGGTGCCCTTCGTGGTCTTGGCGATCTGGCCGAGCGTGGCGTTGGCGAGGATGGGCTCCTCGGGAATCGCGCCGAGCAGGTCGATGCCGAGGCGGGCAAAACCGCGCTGCGCGAAGTCGCGGACGTACTCGTATTTGTCGGGCGTGATCTTGTTCATGATGACGCCGGCGACCTCGACGCCTTCGCGGTCGAAGAGCGCTTTGTTCAGCGCGATTTCATCAATGGGACGGCCGATGCCGCCGCCGGTGACGAGGATGACTTTGCTGCCGAGCAGCTTGGCGACGCGCGCGTTTGAAAGGTCGAAGACGGAGCCGACGCCGGCGTGGCCGGTGCCTTCGCAGATGACGAAATCCTTTTCCCAAGTCGCGCGGTCGAAGGAATTTTGGATGCGGCGGACGAGGAATTCGTTGTTGGAATTTTCGATGTAGCGCCTCGTGAAATCGGGCTCGACGGCGATGGGGCTCATGGCTTCGAGCGGGGTGTGGACGCTGAAGGTCTGGTCGATGAGCACGGAGTCTTCGTCGATGCGTTTGCCGTCGATTTCGACAAAGCGCTGGCCGACGGGCTTGATGAAGCCGATGCGCCCGAGCCGTTTTGCGAGCGCTGCGAAAAGGCCGAGGGCGATGGTGGTCTTGCCGTCGTTCTGCTGCGTGGCGGCGACGAAGATGCGGGGCGTGACGGTGTTCACAGGAAGCTCAAAGTCCGAAACTCAAAACTCAAAACAAGCAGGAAGGAGTGAAGGCAAAGTCATTCTGCATCGCGCACGATTTTCCCAAATATTTTCGTGAGCTCGAAAGCTTCGACAGCGAGATGCTCTCTTGCCTGAATTACGATTGCGTCCCCGCCGACATCAAGCAGCCGAAGGAAGTAGTGACTTTCCTTCGCTTCCTTGCGGCTGATTTTCATCCGGTGGTGGAAATCCTTTTTGCTGACCGCCTCGCTGGCTTCGATGTAATTCGCGCCGACAGAGCCCGACGCCCGGATCAACTGGCGCACATCTTCGATGTTGGAAACACTTCGCGGCAAAGTTTTCACAAATGCGCGCACTGCCTGGGCAAAGGCAAACGTGCGCTCCGCAAGGTCGTAACGTTTTCCACCTTCATTGGCTTCCACCTTGTATTGAGTTTTGGGTTTCGGACTTTGAGCTTCCTCAACCCTCCGTCGGATAGAGCTTGCGGAATTCGATGGCCTGGAGGCCGATGATGGCGGCGACGCCGAGGATGTCGTCCTCGCTCGCGCCGCGGGAAAGATCGGCGCAGGGCTTGGTGAGGCCGAGGAGTATCTGGCCGTAGGTCTCCGCGCCGGAGAGATACTGCACGAGCTTTGCGCCGATGTTGCCGCTGTTGAGGTCGGGGAAGACCATGACGTTGGCCTTGCCGGCGACGAGGCTGGTCGGGGCTTTTTTTTGCGCGAGGTCGGAGAGGAGTGCGGTGTCGGCCTGGAGTTCGCCGTCGATTTCCATCTCGATGGATTGCTCCGCCGCCTTCTGCCGCGCGAGTGCGGTGGCGGCGGCGACTTTCTGCGGCGAGGGCAGATTCGCGCTGCCCTTTGTCGAAAAGCTGAGCATGGCGATGCGCGGTTTATTTCCCGTCATCTGGCGGCAGACGGCACCGGCCTGCACGGCGATGTCGGCGAGCTGCTCGACGGTCGGGTCGGGGATGACGGCGCAGTCGGCGAAGAACATGACGCCGCGCTCGCCGTAGCGTTTGTTGGAAAGGTCGAGCATCATGCAGGAGGAGATGCTGGTGGTCGTGGGCATGGGCTTGATGAGCTGGATGAGCGGGCGCAG
>JANXSB010000206.1 GCA_025352865.1 Chthoniobacter sp.
CGGTATTTCATCCTCGAAAGCATCTGGGACTACGCGAATGAAAAGCTCGTCCAATCCGGCGAGGCAGAAATCTTCCGCATCCGGCATCTCGATTTTTTCCTCCATTTCGCCGAGGACGCCGCGCCAAAAATCCGCGGCCCGCAGCAGCGCGAATGGCTGGAGCGCGTAGAGCAGGAGGAGTTCAATGTCCGTTACGCGCTCGACGCCGCGACCGAACTGCCGGGGCAGGTGGCGAAAGGTTTGCGGCTGCTCACCGCGACCCAGCGGTTTGTGGAAGTGCGCGGACTGTTCAAGGAAGCGCGCGAAGTCTTCGACAAGCTCCTCGCGCTCCCCGATGCCGCGCCGCGCGACGCCAGTCGCGCGCTTGCCGTTGCTGCCGCGGGCCGCCTGGCGTGGATCGGCGACGACATGCCCGCGACTGCGAAACTGCAAAGCGAAGCGCTCGCCATTTTTCGCGAACTCGGCGACACCCGCGGCGCTGCTTTCGCGCTGACCGACCTCGGTTTCCACGCCTTTGACGCGCGCGATCTCCCGCGCGCCGCCGCTCTGCTCGATGAAGCCGCCGCGCTCGCCACGCCGCTCGCCGATCCGCGCCTGAGCGCGCATGTGCAGCATGTGCGCGCCGTGCTCGCGGCGGCGGATGGCGATTTTGCGCGGGCCTTTGCGCTCGAGGAGGAAAGCACCGCGCTCTACCGGCGCGTGGGCGACGCGTGGCTCACGATCATCGTGGCGTGGGGCGTGGGCGTGAACGCCGCCGCGCTTGGCAAATTCGACATCGCCCGCGCCCATTTCACCGAATGTCTCCGCGTCGGCCTCGAACTCGGCAACCGCTGGAGCACTTCCTATCCGCTCAACGCCTTCGCCGTCCTCGCCGTCGCCGAGCGCCAGTACGAACGCGCCGCGCGGCTCTTTGGCGCCGCCGAGGCGCAGCGCATCCGCAGCGGTCTCGTCGTGCAAAGCGCCGAACATCCCGCCGTCGCCGCCATTCTCGCCGCCGCGCCGGATTTCACCGGCCCCGCGCTCGACGATGCGCGGCGCGAAGGCCGCGCCCTCGGCCTCGACGACGCCACCGCGCTCGCGCTCAGCGCTTCGTAACCGCTACGGCACGCGCCCGACGCCGGCTTTGAGATCGCGATAGGACTCGATCAGATTTTTCTCAATGAGTGCCCAGTCGTCCGGCTGCATGCGCCCGTCGCGCCGCTCATCGCGATAGCCCATCATCACCGCGCGCTGGATCGCCGCCCTAGTAATGCGCTCGTTTTTCGCGTGGAAAATCTCCTCGCTCACCTGCGCGACCACCTTGCCGTATTCGGGCGGCGTCGAATTTTCGCGGCGAAGCTGCCACCAGTCGAGTTCGAGGCGCGCGGCGTTTGCGGGATCGAACGCCTCGCCGCTGCGCTCCTGCATGAGCGTGAAAAAACTGACCAGCAGCGGCAGCGCGGCCTGCGCCTCGGCGCGGCTTTGCGTGGGCTGGAAAAGCTGCGCGGCCTTGCCCGCATAGAACGCCAGTCGCGCGCTGTCGGCGGGCGAAAAATGATACTGCTCGCGGTTGAGTTCGTAGAGTTTGGCGGCGAGTGCCTTGTGGTCGTGGGCGTAGTAATCGCGCCACATCGCCGTCTCCAGCCGCGCCACCGCATCGGCGTCAAACCCGCGCAGATCGGCCTTTCGCGGCCACAGCCCGTAGGCGAGCCCCGCGATCAGGACCACGATGAGGAGGAGGAAAAAATTGCGGATGAAGCGGAGCATGCGCGTGGAAAAAAATCTACCGTCCGATCCCGCACGCATACTCGAACCACACCGGCTTGTAGTCAGCGAGCGGGCCTTTGAGCTTGGCGAGTTCGTCCGCGGGGCCATGGATTTCCAAACGCGCTAGGTCGGAGATTTTCAACATCTCGCCGAGCAGTTCGCCGACATTCGCGAGATGCGCGAGCGTGCCCTCCGCGCCGCGGTAGGCCTCGCGGCAAAAGACGAGGTCGCCATTGATCGTGAACTCGTAATAGACGCACAGCGGCTCGCTCGCGGTCTTCGCCACGAAGCGCGGCAGGAGCGCCTTCGCGGCATCGGCCTGGCCGGGATGGATTTTGAAATAGGGATGAATGCTGACGGCGGGCTGGCTCATGGGTTTTATTTTTGGGGTTTGGTGAAAAATGGAAATAACAAACGCCCGGTGCTTTGTCTCCCCTCTCCCAAATGTGACAATCCTTGGCTTCCCAGGCGCGACCGCGCATCAATCAATGACTCCCATGAAATCTGCGCGCCTTGCCTCCCTCATCCTCCTCCTCGGATTCGCCACAGCTCCCGCCCGCGCGGACGAGCCGTTCGCGGGTTTTGAAAACGAAGGGCTTGTCGGCGTCGGGCGTGTGCCGGCATCGGCTTTCGATCAGCGCGGCGCGGCGATGGACACGCTCGGCGGGTTTTTCTCCGGCATGGCTTTCGATCCCGCGACGTTGCGCATGACCGACGATCCGACGCGCGGCACCGTGCTGACCGGCGAGCTTTTCGGCCTCGCGGATCGCGGCTTCGGCGACGGCACGATGGATTACCGCGCACGCTTTCACACCTTCCTCGCCGAGATCGTGCCGGACTACACCTCGTGGCCCGCGGCACAGAATCAGATCACGTTGCGCCCGATTGCGACGCGGCTTTTCCACGACGAAAAGGGCGCAGACTTCACCGGCTGCGACGCCGACCCAAAGTTCACACTCTATCCGCGCTCCTTCCGGGGCGACCAGCTCATCGGCGAGCAAAGGACGCCCGGCAGCCTCGGCGCGGGCCGGCGCAGTCTCGATGCCGAGGGCATCGTGCTGATGCGTGACGGCAGCCTGTGGGTGTCCGACGAATACGGGCCGCTGCTCTACCACTTCACGCGCGACGGCGTGCTGCTCGAAACGCTCGCACCGCCCGCCGCGCTGCTCCCGCGCAAAGGTCCGAAGTTTGGCGCGCGCTCAAATGACTTCGGCGCATCCGTGTTCAGCGCGGAAACCGGCCAGCCGGATTCCGGGCGCGCGGACAACCGCGGCTTCGAGGGACTGGCGATCACGCCGGATGAAAAACGGCTCGTCGCCGCGCTGCAAAGCCCGACGATGCAGGACAGCGGCACGGCGGAGCAAAAGGCGTCCGCTCTTTTCACGCGGCTGCTTTTTTTCGACCTCGAAGCGGGCTCCGCGTCGCGCGGAAAAGTCGTCGCCGAATACGTCTATGCGCTGCACCGGACGGACACGGAAGGCCATCCGCAGACCGTGCTCAGCGAGCTCCTCGCGCTCAACGACCACCAGTTTCTCGCGCTCGAACACGACGGCTTTGGCCGTGGCCAAACGAAGCCCGGCCACGACGAAACGGCTCCGCAATTCAAACGCGTGATGCTCGTCGAGGTGAACGGCGCGACCAACCTCGCAGGCACCGGTTACGATTTGGAAAAAGGCGCACCCGGCCAGCTCTCGCTGCCCGCGGATGCTTTGCCGGCGGACATCACGCCCGTGACAACACACGACTTCATCGACCTGCTCGACGCGAAGCAGCTCGCCCGCTTTGGCCTCAACGCGAAGTCGCACCAGGACAGCGACGAAAACACGCTCGCGGAAAAATGGGAGGGTCTCGCCATCGTCCCGCTGCGCGATCCCGTGCATCCCGACGACGTGCTGCTGCTCATCGGAAACGACAACGATTTCAAAGCGCGCAAGGTTTTCCACGAGGAAGAAATCGTGGCGACGAATGACTACGCGCTCGACACGATGATCCTCGCCTACCGCGTGACCCTGCCGGAGTGGCGCTCGAACCTTGAGCGCCGCTAGCGCCTGTCATGCACTTTGGGCGCTCGGCGGGAAAGAGCACCGAAAGTGCGCAAACAAGCCAGCCCAGGGCAACGCCCTGGGAACCACGGAAAAATAACGCACCAGCCCTGAAAGGGCGGCACACCCTTGCTGTGCCCTTTCAGGGCTGGGCCTTTCCGGGCCGTGACCCAGGGCGTTGCCCTGGGCTGGCTTGTCTGCGGGCCTTTGGCCCTCAGCCACTCGGGTCACACCGTCAAAACTGCATGACAGATTCAGCGAGAGAGCGCCTTCGCTTTTTCAACCATGTTGACGAACTCCGCGCGGTAGCCGGTGGCGTCTTCGCCTTTGCCTTCGACGGCGAGTTCGCGGACGGAGTTCCATGTCGAGCTGCCCTTATGCGGCGAGTCGCGGAGGAGCATTCCGTAGCAGGCCACGGCGGCGGCGAAGCGGAAGTCGCGCGAGGAGTTTTCCCATTTCGAGCCGGAGTCGGTGAGCGGGAATTCGAGGAGCTTGCTGGCGTCGCCGTTGGGCGTTTTGTAACCTATTCCCGGATAACCATCAAATAAGTTGGGGAGCTTGCTCACGTCGCCGTCGGGGGCTTTGTAACGGAGTTTGAGGGTGAGCATTTCTTTCCCGACCTCCCCGGCAATCGGCTTGCGATCAGGCTCCGCGAGCTTTTCCACTGGGCGCTGGTACTTGAGTTCATCGGTCTTTGCGAACTGCGGCACCTCGCCGCCCGCCGGGGCGATTTCATACAGCGCGGTGACCGTGTGGCCCGCGCCGATCTC
>JANXSB010000297.1 GCA_025352865.1 Chthoniobacter sp.
GGAATCCCGGCCTCGCCGCGCGCCGCCGCTTCGCGCGCAGCCTCGTCATCGGCTTCCCCGTCATCGCCGCGCTCACCGCCATTTCGGGCTGGGTGAAAGCCCACGCCTTTCCCGGCTGGACGCTCTGGCTCGCGCCGCAAATCGCGAAACCGTTTTATCTCGCGTGGCATTTTTTCGCCTGCTGCATCGGCATCATCGTGAGCAATGCGCTCCTCGCCGCCGCGTATTATTTCGTCTTCACGCCCGCTGGCCTGCTCCTCCGCCTCCTCGGGCGCGATGCGCTGGGCCGCCGCCGCGATCCCCTCGCCAAAACCTACTGGCGCAAAGCCGGGCCCGCGCCCGACCCGGCCCGCTACTACCGCCACTACTGACCCGCCGCCATGCACGAACGCGAAAAGCAAAAGTCCTTCGCCGAAGCGGGCGAAGAAAAGGAACGCACGCTCCTCGGCGAAATTTTTTCGTTTCTGGGCCACAACAAAAAATGGTGGCTTCTCCCCATCGTGCTCGTGCTCCTCGCCTTCGGCATCCTGCTCCTCCTCGGCACCACCGGAGCTGCGCCCTTTATCTACACGCTTTTCTGACCGGCCCGTCCGTTTCTCTGCACCGGAGAAATCCTGCTCGTTTCTCTGCGCCCCTCTGCTTTATTGGCGCGCTCATGCCGAAAATATCCCGTCTCCCATTTTCCCTGCTCTGCCTCGCACTCCTCACCGCCAGTGCCTCGGCAGACATCATCACCCTCAAAACCGGCGAACGCATCGAAGCCGTGATCGCGCGCGAAACCGCGACCGAGATGACGCTCGAACTGCAAATCTCCGCCGGCATCAAAGACGAGCGCACCGTGAAAAAAGCCGATGTCGTGAAGATCGACCGCGTGGCCCCGGACGAGACGGCGTATCGCGCGGTCATGAATTTGCAGACCGGAAAAAACTCGCTCCTCCCCGCGCAGTACACCGGCATCCTGAACACGCTCAATGACTTCGGAACCAAGTTTCCCGAGAGCACCCACCTCGCGGATGTGAAGCTGGCGGAGACCGCATTTCAGGCGGACAAAAAGCGCGTGGACGCTGGTGAGGTCAAACTCGACGGCACCTGGCTGAGCAAAGCCGAGGCGCAGCGGCAGCGCGTGCAAATTGGCGGCGTGCAATACTTCAACGCCATGAAAAACGCCAACGCGGCGGGCGACGCCATCGGGGCGCTCAATGCTTTCATCACGCTCGAAAAAAACTTCGGCGGAGCCAAGGTGCTGCCCGACGCCATCGAACTCGCGCGGCAAATCCTGCCCGCCCTCAAACCCGCCACCGAGCGCGCCATCGAGAACCAGAAAATCAACGAGACCGAGCGCCTGCTCGGAGTGAAAGGCGCCGCGCCGCTCGACAAGCCCGAACTCATCGCCGCCAACGAGCGCGAGCAGGCCAAGGCCGACGCCGCCCTCGCCGCTGCGACCGCCGCGGGCCTGTGGCCGCCGCTCGCCGCGACCAGCGAGAAATGCCTCAAGGCCATCCTCACAAAAATCCCGACGGAGACCGCGCGGCTGGAAAAAATCCAGGTCGCGCCGATGCGCGAATCCATCCAGTTGGCCGAAAGGGCGCAGACCGAATTTGCCGACAAGGATCTCGCCGCAGCCACGGACACGCTCAAGGAGGCGATCAAGCTCTGGCCCGCCAATGAACTCGGCACCCGCCTGACCGCGCAAATCACCGCCGCCAAAAATCCGCCGAAGCCCGAGCCCGGCGCGACACCCGCACCCGCGACGACTGGCACCGCCAAAGCCGGAGCGGCCACACCCGCGCCGAAAACCGCGGGCGCAACTCCCGCGGCGGGAAAGGCTGCTCCAGCCGCCGCGGCGAAGCCGGCACCACCCGCGGCGGCATCTGACACGGACACGTCCGAATCAAAAGCGACCGAACCCGCGGAACCGCCCAAGCCCTTTTTCATGACCGTCGGCGGAGCCGTCGCCATCGTCATCGGGCTCGCCCTCCTCCTCGCGGGCGTGAACATTTTCAGCAAAATCCGCCAGCAGCGATCGAACGACGCGCAGGAATAAAATCCGCCCATGAGCCGCCAAGCGAAAATCGACCGCCGTACCAGCGAGACCAAGATCGCCCTGGAACTCCTCATCGACGGGCGCGGCGCGAGCAGCATCGAGACGAAGATCCCCTTCTTCGACCACATGCTCACGCTCTTCGCCCGCCACAGCCTGTGCGATCTCACGGTCAAAGCGGACGGGGATATCGAGGTCGATCTCCACCACACCGTCGAGGACACCGGCATCGCACTCGGGCAGGCTTTTACGAAGGCGCTCGGCGACAAGCGCGGTCTCCGCCGCTACGGCCACGCCTATCTGCCGATGGACGAAACGCTCGCCCGCGTCGTCGTCGATTTCAGCGGGCGGCCCTTTCTCGAATACCGCGCGCCCGCCGGCGTCGCCACCATCGGCACGGCGTTTTCCTTCACGCTCATCGAGGAATTCCTGCGCGCCTTTTCCGTCCACGCCGGGATCAATCTCCACGTCGAAATCCTCTACGGCCGCGATGCGCACCACATGGCCGAGGCCGTCTTCAAAGGGCTCGCGAAAGCCGTCGATGCCGCCTGCCAGCTTGATCCTCGGGTGGAGGGCGTGCCGAGCACGAAGGGCTCTCTCTGATTTGGTCTTTAGCCTTTAGTGTTTGGTCTTTTCCCCGCCCAAAGGCCAAAGACTAAACACTAAAGACTAAATCATAAACACCACCCATGCTCGCCCTCATCGACTACGGCAGCGGCAATATCCGCAGCGTCACCAATGCGCTGACGCGAGAGGGCGCGGACGTGGAACTCGTCAGCGATCCCGCGCGGCTCGCGGACGCCGAGGGTCTCGTGCTGCCGGGCGTCGGCGCGTTTGGCGACTGCGTGCGCGGCTTGCAGACGCGCGGGCTGTGGGAACCGCTCGCCGCGTGGCTCGCCGCGGACAAACTGTTTCTCGGCATCTGCGTCGGCTACCAGATGCTCTTCGACGAGAGCGAGGAATCGCCCGGCGTGCGCGGCTTCGGGTTCTTTGCGGGAAAGGTGAAACGCTTCACCACCCCCGGCCTCAAGGTGCCGCAGATCGGCTGGAACCAACTCGACCTCACCAACCGCGCCGACCCGCTCTGGCGCGGTCTGCCCGCGCAACCGCACGTCTATTTCGTCCACTCGTTTTTCCCCGCGCCCGCCGAGGCCGCGGTCATCACCTCGCGCTCGACCTACGGCGAAACCTTCGCCGCCAGCGCCGCGCGCGGTCGCGCGTCGGGCGTGCAGTTTCACCCGGAGAAAAGCCAGGCCGTCGGCCTCGCCATCCTGCGCAATTTCATCGCGTCGGTGCCGGCGCGAGCGGTGGTCGGATAGCGAGCAGTTAGGCGTTTCCTCGCGTCTCGCGTAAGCGAAAACCAATGCGAATCGAATGCAACCATTGCCACGAGAAGTTTGGCGAGCCCCGCGCGACGGCTGGCATATTCACCATCCTTCCCGCAGCAGCCATCGCTAGCGTCATTTGCGCGTTTCTCGCGCTCAGCATCCATGGCTGGGTCGTCCTTCTTGCCATCCCGATCTGGTTCTCTTTGTCGTGGTTTTTTTGGCAGTTACCGCTCTGGCTCACTTCCCTCCGCTATTCCCGACGCCGGTGCCCGAATTGCGGTGCTTGCGATTGGGCATCACCTCATTACTCCGGCTTCGGTCTATGAGCAGACCGGAAACTATGCACTGAACTTTCGGTCGTTTTGTCCCGAGCCGAAAGTGTCCCCGCACTTGTTCTCATCAGAATTCTCGGACACCTTGCTCC
>JANXSB010000335.1 GCA_025352865.1 Chthoniobacter sp.
ACATCATGGGCCGCAAATGCCTGACCGTGTGGAGGTTGCTCGAACGCGGCGTGCGCTTCGTGCAAATCTGGAGCGGTTGCGACAACGGTTTCCCGCGGCGCAACTGGGATTCGCACGAGGACATCGCACGCGATCACGCGCCGCTCTCGCTCGGCATGGCCGGGCCGGTCGCGGCGCTGATTGGGGATTTGAAACAGCGCGGGCTGCTCGAGGAGACGGTGATTTTATGGACGACAGAATTTGGCCGGATGCCGTGCGCGCAAGGCGGGAAGGGCCGCGACCACAATCCGTTTGTCTTCACCAACTGGCTCTGCGGCGCGGGGATCAAAGGCGGCATCTCCGTCGGCGAGAGCGACGTGTGGGGCTACAAGCCGGCGGGCGAAAGCGTGGACGTGCATGACATCCACGCGACGATTTTGCGCCTGCTCGGCATCGAGCACACGAAGCTGACCTTTCGCCACAACGGCATCGACCGCCGGCTCACGGACGTGCATGGGCACGTCATCGAAAAGCTGCTCGCGTGAGAGTGCGGGCGCGGCTGTGGGGAAGCTGGCAGCTTCCCCTACAGTTGCGAACAGCCTGGCTGCGCACCGGCAGATTTTTCCACCCGCTAACCCTGAGCCACCCTGCGGCGGCGCAGTAAAAGCGGCAGCGCGGAAAGCGCGGTGAGCAGTCCGGCGGAAGGCTCGGGGACAGTCGTGGCATTGATCGACGCGGGGTCCACGGTGAAGGTGAAATTGGCGATGAGAGTCAGGGTGTCGAATGCGGGGAGCGCAGGGGTGTTGTTGTTGACCGGGACGCCGCTGATGGTCGCGTTGAATGGGCCTGGGGCGAAGTTGGAATAGCTGTAATTGACCATCTCCACGGAGCCGGCGAAGAACGCGCTGATGTAGTCGATATTGCCGGTGAGGCCGGCGAAGCCGCCGGTTTGGACGGTGCCGTTGATCACGAACACAGGAAACAGCGTCGGCATGAACGGAAGGCCTGCGGCATCCATCTGAAATTCCACCACGCACAAAAATTGCAGGATGGCAGAACCGGTGTTTGCGGGGGCCTGGGCCAAGTTCGCGAGGGGGATATTGAGGGCGTAGGTGTTGCCGGCGAAAGAGGCGCTGATACTGCCTTGGGCGGTGTCGAGCGTCGTGGCATCGGTGTAGGCCGGAGTGCTGTAGAGCGTGCCATTCCAAGGGTTCGCCACCGGCGGGCTGTAGGTGCCGCCGTTGTTGGCGCCGGCGAATGAGTTGCCATCGCCAAAGCGGATCGTGGCGTTTGAATTGGCGGGGGAGTTGATGCCGCTGATTGCGGCATGGCTGGTGGCGGCTAGGAACATCGCCATGGCGAGACCGATGGCGGTGTTATTGAGGTTGGTTTTCATAAGACAGGAATGAGTTAAGGGACTCTTATGACCGGCGACGGCGCAAGAGGAGGGGCAGGCCGGCGACCATCGCGAGCAGACCGGACGAAGGCTCGGGCACCATGAAGCTCTGCGCGCTGATGCTGGAGGGATCGACCGTGAAGGTGATGCTGCCGACGAGCGTGAGGTTCGCGCCCGCCGGGATCAGCGGGGTGAAGCCATTCGTGAGAACCGTGCTGACGGGCTGATTGGTGAAGGTGCCGGGCGTGTTGTTGAAGTAGTTGTAGGTGACGGTGTCGAGGAGGCCGTTGACGTAGGCGGCGTTGGAGACGTCGTAGTAATCAATGGTGCCGGTGACGGAGGCGAAGCTGCCCGGCGTGCTGCCGACGGTGCCGCTGACGAGAAAATTAGGAAACAGAGTGGCTTGAAGAGGCAGATTTGTGGCGACGGTGTATTCCACGGTGAAGGTGTAAACCAGCAGGGCGAAGCCGGCGGTGGCGTTGACCTGGGAGAGCTGGATATTGCCTGGCAGCACGGAATAGCTCACGCCGCCGCCGGCGGCTTGGATGTCGCCGGTCGCGAAG
Organism: Chthoniobacter sp.; assembly: GCA_025352865.1. Taxonomy (GTDB): domain Bacteria; phylum Verrucomicrobiota; class Verrucomicrobiia; order Chthoniobacterales; family Chthoniobacteraceae; genus Chthoniobacter. The sequence goes on from JANXSB010000335.1 coordinate 1,939, forward strand.
TCCGAGGTGATGGGGTCCGTCGGAAAGAGCGGGCTGAAAAGGGAGCCGTTCCAAGGGCCCGTGCTTTGGGCGACATTGGTCGTGCCTGTGGGTGGCACGGTGGAGTTGGTGTCGTTGAATTTGATGGTGGCCGACGAGGCACCGGCATTGATGCCGGTGATCTGGGCCTGGGCGCAGGTGCCGGTGAGCAGCGCGGCAGTGACCGCGGCAAGGATGGAAGGTGCGAGATGGGTTTTCATTGTGCGTTTTTTCTGGTGTTGAGGGAACTGGCGATCGGGCCTTTCCGCCGACGCAGGAGGAGGGGCGCGGCGAGTAACGCGAGCAGGGCCGAAGAAGGTTCGGGAACGGTCACGGAGTGGGCGTTGATGGTGGCCGGGTCCACCATGAAGTCGATCATCCCGGAGAGGGTGAGGGTGGTATTGGCGACGAGCGCCGGAGTGGTGCCATTTACGGGGATGCCTGCGGCCGTGTTCGTGAACGGCCCCGGAGTCAGGTAGGCCGAATTGTAATTGACGGTTTCCACGACGCTGATGGTGCCGGCAGTGTTGACGCCGGAGTAATTGATGAAGCCATTGAGCTTGGCAAAGCCCGCCGGCTGGACGGTGCCATTGACAACGAAGTTCGGGTAGAGCGTGGCCTGGCTGGGCAGGCCCAGCGCACCGAGCTGAAACTCGACGGAGAAATTGAAGATCAGATGGGCGAAGCCGGTGTTGCCGATGGCCTGGCTGAGCAGCACGTTATTAAAGGCGATGTCGTAGTTTCCCAGGATGACGGCGCCGGTGATGTCGCCTTGGGCGGTGTCGAAAGTATTGGGGTCCGTCGTGAATGGGAGACTCCAAGTCGCGCCGTTCCATGGGGTGACGGTCGGGTTGACATTCGTGACGCCGGGTGGCGGGGCGGTCGATGTGGTGTCGTCGAACTGAATCGCGGCGAACGAGCCGGCGACGGAATTGATGCCGGTGACCTGGGCTTGGGCGCTCGTGAGAAGAATCAGCGCGGCGGCGAGGGCGGAGATGGCGGAGGTGAGGAGGAAACGGCTGAGGGGTGTTTTCATAGTGGTGTCTGTTGTAAGACGATTGCGACGGATTGGCGAATAAAAAGATTTCTTCCGCCGACGGGTCGTGAGCGCAGGAAGCGTTTGCACTTTTCATCCCGCCTCCTACGCTCGCGGCCCTATGCGAAGTATGACCGGCTATGGCCGGGGACAATCCACCCACAACGGCGCGAAATTCAGCGTCGAGCTAAACTCGGAACCGGAAGCAGAGCGATGTGGTGGTGACGCTGCCGCGCGAACTGGCGGAGCTGGAGCCACGGGTGCGGGATGTCATCAATGCCGAGGTCTCGCGCGGGC
>JANXSB010000336.1 GCA_025352865.1 Chthoniobacter sp.
TGAGGTCGTCATTGGCCTGCTTCAGCCGGGCTTCGGCGTGCTTCTGCTCGGAGATGTCGCGGCTGATGCAGACGAGGCCCACGGCTTTGCCGCGCTCATCGAGCCACGGGATTTTCGAGGTGAGCAGCCAGCGCTGTTTGCCGCGCGCGTCAGCGACCTGCTCCTCGTGATTGATGAGCGGCTGGGCGGAGCGGATGAGCGCCATGTCGTCCTCGTGAAAGATACGGGCGGCTTCATCGGGAAAAAAATCGAAGACCGTGCGCCCGCGCACCTCGGAGGATTCGCTCGCGCCGACGGAGCGGCGGTGCGCCGCATTGTCCAGCAGGTAGTGCCCTTCGGCGTCTTTGAGAAAGATGTGGTCGGGTAGATTGTCGATGATCGCGCGGAGCAGGTTGCGCTCGGTGGCGAGCTGATCCTCCATCTCCTTCATCGCGGAAATTTCGCGCGAGATGCCGCAGGTGCCGGTGATGCGGCCCTGACGGTCGCGCAGCGGCAGCTTCGTCGTGAGCGACCATGATTTGCCGCCGTCGATGAGCGTCTCAAACTCGACCTTGCCGAGGATCGGCTCGCCGGTCTGCATGACGTGGATTTCATCCTCGAGCGCGGAGCGGGCGTGCTCGGTGCCATAAAAATCGGCGTCGGTTTTGCCGTAAGCCTCCTCCGGTTTTTTCAATCCGAGCAGCTCGGTGAGGGCGCGGTTGATGCGAATGAAACGGCTGCGCTTGTCCTTGAAATAAATGCGGTCGGGAATGTTTTCGAGCAGCGTGCCGAGGAGGTCGCGCTCGTGCGCCAGCGCCGCCTCGCCGCGCGCGCGCTCGATGGCGTAGCGCAGCGCGCGGTGCAGCACCTGCGAATTGATGCGGCCTTTGACGAGATACTCCTGCGCGCCGAGCTGCACGGTTTGCAGCGCGAGATCCTCGTCGTCCACGCCGCTCAGGATGATGATCGGCACATCCGGCGCGGCGTGGTGCGCGGCGGTGAAAGTGTCCACGCCCACGCTGTCGGGCAGCGAGAGATCGAGCAGCACCACGTCGGCCTCGCCGGCGGTGAGCCGTGCGATGCCGCTGGCCAGATCGCCGGCCTCGGCGGTGATGTGGAAGCGCCCGTGCCGTTCTCCATTGACCATCTCCCGCAGCAGAAACACGTCACCGGGATTGTCCTCGATGAGGAGCACGCGCAATTTTTCCGGAGGTTTCGAGGACATCGTTCCCGAGTGGTTACGCGGAGACACTGCCCCGTCCTCCGGGGAAAGGCGAGCTACTTTGCAGTAATCTTCGCGACGGCCAGGCGAAGCGCGCGGGAGCGTGGCGGTGCGTCCAGGGGTGCTGTCGAGGGGGGAGCAAAGCAACCCCGGCTCCCTCCACCTGCCGCCGTGCGTTCGTTTGCCGCCGCCCGGCTCGCCAAACGCGAGCTTCTGGAGCATGCCCCTCCGTTCCGCGCGCCTGCCTCCGCCCTGCCCGCACTGCCGCCAGATTGCCAGCCATCAGATTGCCGCGCCAGCTTGCCGCCGAAACGCAGTTTCGCCCATGCGCTTGCGTTCCCAATGCCTCACATTGGGAACGAGGAGAAACAAGCGACGAGGCACCGGCCAACGCTGCACGGCCCTGAACTCCAAGAAGCTGCCACACGCCCACAAATTATTCCCGTGCTTGGCACGGTTCGTACAGATGGTTTGTCAACATATTCGCTCGGCTTCGTCATGTGGAAAGCGGGCCTCGTTCGTGTAGTGGCAGTTCTTATGGGGAAAGGGCCACACTTCTGCCTTTCATGAGCGAAATTCTAAACCTGACCCCACTTTTCGCCCACTCCTTTTCGCGATTTTATTCTGTAAAAATCCTCCATAAAACCTTCCATGCAAGGATTGCGACTCCAGCCCCAACCATGCCCCACCCGACAATCAAATATTTACCCCTGAGAAACCAGCCTGATAAAACAACGACAAGATCAAGGGCGCAAGATGCTCCACGGGCGAGCAATAATATCGCCATCTTATCACCAAGAAATGGGATGTCCTTTTTATTACTACAAATGATAACCAATGAAATAATTGTGTGCCTGGCTGTCATCAGTGAGTAATATAATAACGAGTTCAAAAAAAGTGCCGCGGCTGCTATGAATGCAACTATGCATATTTCAGTGCCATAACCTATGATCTTATTCGATTTCACCATTGCAGAAAGAAAGATAAAGCCTTTTGAATTGCTGAAACCCAAGCAGGCACCCCAGGAGGCGCGGGGATCATAAGGGGGATTGTTTTTTCAATGAACTTCCCTATGTCCGTCGGCGATCCTGATGCAGTGCAGGGATATTTGCGATCCAGTTCATCCGTTTGCGCCGCGGGAACACCAGCATATGTGCCAAATATTCTATGCAATTCTTTTACCTCGCTAGCGCGATCACGTGCTTGTTTTTCATACTCCTCTTTGGAGCATGGGCATGGATTAGCACTTAAGCCAAAAGGATCAATGAATAACGTAGGATCATTTAATGCATACCGATAAATATTCACATCCCCAGCCGCGTAGTTGATCGGATCGCTTTCCAGAAACCGCCCCAGCGCCGCCGAATAGTATCGGTTGCGGTAGTCATACACATTCAGCTCCGCCAGCCATTCCCGGCCCGTGAACATGAACCGGTTCCCATACCCGCTCGCCGTCAGCACCGTGCCGCTGGCGTTGAGGATGGTCGCCTTGCCGAACACATCGTAGGTGTAGCGCTCCACCACCGCGCCGCTGGCGTCGGTCAGCGCGGTCACGCTGCCCAGCGC
>JANXSB010000340.1 GCA_025352865.1 Chthoniobacter sp.
CTCTCCGACGTGCCCGGCATCATGCGCGACCCGATGGACAAGCAGTCGCTCATCCCCTCGGTCAACGCCGAGAAAATCGAGCAGCTCATCGAGGACGAGATCGTCGTCGGCGGCATGATCCCGAAAGTCGAGAGCGCCCTCTATGCGCTCTCGCAGGGCGTGAAGAAGGTGCATTTCATCGACGGGCGCACCCCGCACTCGCTGCTCGTGGAGATTTTCACCAACACCGGCATCGGAACCGAGATCGTGCCGTAGGTGGCCGGGGCGCTGCACATTGATCTGGACGGCGCGTGGCCTCGCGACGCGCTCCCCGGCGCGTACCTCGACGCCCGCGAGTGGGGCCCGCGCCTGCGCTACAGCGCCCGCTCGCGCGAGATCGAGGCGTTCGCCGCCGAGATGTCCAGGCGGTTGAAAGCATTCACGCTTTTTGGCTCGGGCGACTTTCACCACCTCAGCGCCCTGTGGCTGCGGCGCATCGCCGAGCCCGTCACCGTCATCTCCTTCGACAACCACCCCGACTGGGACCTGCGCCCGCCGCGCTGGGGCTGCGGCACCTGGATCAACCGCGCCCTCGCGCTCTCGCATGTCGAGTCCGTGGCCATCTGGGGCTGCGGCAATTTCGAGCTCGACTGGCCCGGCCACCTCTTCGTCAACCGCCGCGCGCTCGCCACCGCCCGCCTGCGCGTGTGGCCGTGGACGGAGCGCCTCGCGCCCTCGGGTCGGCGGCGCTTTCCCGGCATCACGCCCGGCGACTGGCGCGCGCAGTTCTCCGCCTTCGCCGCGCAGCTCGTCGGGCGACGGCTCTACGTCACCGTCGATCTCGACTGCCTCACCGACGCCGAATCCGCCACCAATTGGGAGCACGGCATCTTCACCGCCGCCGACGTGGCCTGGGCGCTCGGCGAGCTGCGTGGGCGGTGTGAAATTGTCGGCGGAGATTTGTGCGGCGCGCATTCCCCGGCGCAGTACGCGCGCTGGCGGCAACGGCTCCTCGCGCAGTGGGATCATCCGCGCCTCGCCGCGCCCCCGCCCGCCGAGGCGGCGGCGCGAAACGCGCGGGCGCTTGCGACAATCTGGCCGGTGCTCGCCGCGGAGTGAGTGACAGGCGAAAACATTGCGCCTTTAATAACGCAATGATTTCGTCCAATTCAAAGTTAGGCGACTTCCGAGCCTCACACCCGATGCACAATCCAAATGTTCGGTTTTAACAGACCTCTAAGTATTGACGAAGCCGCCGAGGCGCTCCTCAAGCTCATGCAAAGCGACTTCAAGCCGGAGTGGCGTTCTAAGTTGGCGGAGGTGTCGGAATTAGCTCCAGTTCGAGCCGAAGACGAGTTGATATTTTTAGATTTTTTCACTATTTACTTCTCCCTGAAGTTTACACGGTCTCCGGCCTGGCGCGCGAATGGTCAATTGGTATTCGAGAAGCTTTTCTGCCTTTTGGCCGCCTTCTTTGCTGCTTTCTGGGCACCTAGACATGCGGGGACATTCGAGGACGCAATGAGAATTCTCACGGCCAGAATTGAGGCTTACGGCGGGGCTATCGAACAGCCAAGTTCCGCTGAGCCGGACCAACTCGTTGAGGCGATTGGCTTGGTGTATGCAACCTATGCCTTCGCACACGATGGTATCGGCGAACCGTGGTCACGGGAGCGAGCCGCCCATTACGATGAATTTGCTAATAAGCTCCAGCTCGATCATAACAACATCGTGATTACGATAGCAGGCGAGGTCTTTAACAACAGATTGCAAACACTTGACACTTGGTTTGATAGCCACGACGTCGCCTAATTCTCGTTAGGCGATTCTTCAATCCAATATGCTTTGCGACCTCTGCAACAAAACAACGATTAAAGAAGAAGGTATTCTCGTTTCGCCGCACCGTCTTCGACAGCTTTCCGAGCAGGGACCGGGCATGGATGAGACAAACATTTCTATGCTCACTCGTTCCGGGATGTCGCGTGAGACAGCTATTGCCGCACTTATCCAACAATACATGCAATCGCAGTCATTCTGGCTCCTCTGCCCGGAATGCGCAGCGAAGGCACAACCACTACTCTGGCACTACAAAGTGAACCAACCCCAATCGCCTAACTGTTGTCACTCGACACGTTGTCCGTAGAGAAAGGGATTTTGAGGAAAGGCGGAACGGTCAGCTCACTGCCACGAGCACGATCCCCGCGCTGATGAGCGCCACGCCCGCCCACAGTTGCGGGGTGATATTCTCCCGGAAAAAGAACCCAGCGGCCGCGAGCAGCAGGACGCGGGTGAGCGCCTCGAAGGGGTAGAGCTGGCTGAGCGCGCTGGCGGGGAGCAGGCCCATCCAGAGGAAAAAGCTCGCGGCCATGACGGCCACGCCGGCCCCGAGCGCGAGCCAGGCGCGGGCGCGGGCGCGCTGCCAGAGGCCGCCCATGGCGTGCTTGAAAAAAAGCTGCCCGGCGAGGTTGCACGCCTCGCACACGCTGACGATGGCGAGGACTTCGCCGGTCACAGTTTTT
>JANXSB010000374.1 GCA_025352865.1 Chthoniobacter sp.
AAGTGCCGACGCCCGGCGAAGACTGGTGGCTGCCGAAGGTCGTGCCACATGGCGAGGTGCGCGAGCGGCGGTTTTTCTCCAGCGTCACGCAATCGTGGCGGCGCATCTTTGTTTACACGCCGCCGGATTACGATGCGGCCACCGCCACGCGCTATCCCGTGCTCTATCTCCAGCACGGCGGCGGCGAGGATGAGCGCGGGTGGCCGGTGCAGGGCCGCGTCGGGCACGTCATGGACAATCTCATCGCGGAAAAAAAGGCGGTGCCGATGCTGGTGGTGATGGAGCGCGGTTACGCACGAAAGCCCGGCGAGCCGGAGATGCCGTTGCGTCCGCCGAGTGGCGGCGGGGCGATGCCGCCGGATTTCAGCCGCATGTTTGCCGCGCTCGATGAAGTGTTCATCGCGGACTTGATTCCGTTCATCGACGCGATGTATCGCACGCGTGCCGACCGCGAGAGCCGCGCGATGGCCGGGCTCTCGATGGGTGGGATGCAGACATTCGTGATCGGGCTGAAGCATCTCGACACGTTCGCGTATCTCGGCGGCTTCAGCGGCGCGGGCGGCGGCTTCGGCGGCGGCACGTTCGACGCGAAGACCGCGCACGGTGGCGTGATGGCGGACGCGGAGGCGTTCAACAAAAAGGTGCGCATGCTTTTCCTCAGCATTGGCACGTCGGAAAATGAGCGCTTTCAAAACAGCGTGAAAGGCTACCGCGACGCGTTGGAAACGGCGGGCATCAAGACGACGTTTTACGAATCGCCCGGCACTTCGCACGAGTGGCTGACGTGGCGGCGCAGCTTGCGCGAGTTTGCGTCGCTGCTTTTCGCGGACGCCGGAAAGCCCGCCGCCAGCAATGCGCCCGCCGCGCCGGAGCCACGCATCCCGCGTGGCAACATCACGATCAACGCCGACGACAAGCCCGCCTTTCCGGAGCCGCCCGCCGGCTGGGATGCAAAGCGCGACGGCATCGAGCACGGCAAATTGGAGATGGTCGAATACGACTCGAAGACGGTCGGCACGCGGCGGAAAATGAACGTCTATACGCCGCCGGGCTACACGCCGGAGAAAAAATATCCCGTGCTCTACCTGCTCCACGGCATCGGCGGCGACGAGCACGAATGGAGCGGTTACGTCCATGCCGACACGATCATCGAAAACCTCATCGCCGACGGAAAAGCTGAGCCGATGATTATCGTCATGCCCAACGGACGTGCGCAGAAAAACGACCGCGCGGAAGGCGACGTGTTCAAGTCCGCGCCCGCGTTCGCTGTCTTCGAGCGCGACCTGCTCGACGACGTCATCCCGGCCATCGAGGCGCGCTACAGTGTGGAAAAAGACCGCGAGCACCGCGGACTCGCCGGGCTCTCGATGGGCGGCGGGCAATCGCTGAACTTCGGCTTCGCGCACCCGGAGACCTTCGCGTGGGTCGGTGGCTTTTCCTCCGCGCCGAACACGAAACCTCCGCTGGAACTACTCCCGAACACCGACGCCGCGAAGTCCTACAAGCTGCTCTGGCTTTCCTGCGGCACCCGCGACGGCCTCCTCCGCATCAGCCAGGGCGTCCACGCCCGCCTGAAGGAACTCGAAGCCCCGCACGTCTGGCACATCACCGACCACGCGCACGACGCCCCCGAGTGGAAGCAGGCGCTATTTCACTTTGCGCAACACGTCTTCAAAGCCGCTCCCGCCGCGCAGCCCGGCAAATGAGATGGGGCCGGGGCCGCAAGCGTGCGCGCCATTTCGCAAAATCCGTGTTTCATCCCGGCGCGCTGGCGGGTTAGTTAGCCGCACACAAAACCTTATGGATATTTCCCGCACCGCTTACGGAACTTGGTCTGGTGGCCGCTTCATGCACTTCGGCGAGCCGCTTTCCGACGACCGCTTTCTCGCCGTCATCCGCCATGCGTACGACCGCGGCATCCGCACGTTTATGACCGCCGACGTTTATGGCAACGGGGCCGCCGATGAGATGCTCGCCCGCGCGCTCGCCGGGGTGCCGCGCGAGAGCTACGCGCTCGTCGGCGCGGTCGGGCACGACTTTTACAACGGCCCGCGCGAGGGCTCGAAGGGCTACCCTCGTTTCACGCATCCGCAGCTTCGAGCGGCGGGCGATTACGCGAGCTATCTGCGGATGGCGACGGAGAAATCTTTGGCGCGCTGCGGCGTGGATAAATTCGACTGCCTGATGCTCCACAATCCCGACTACACGGGCTACACGAGCGACGCGGTCTGGAACGCGATGGACAAGCTTCGCGAGGCCGGGCTGACCGACCGCCTCGGCATCGCGCCGGGGCCGGCGAACGGCTTTTCCCTCGACCTGATTTTGAGCTTCGAGCGCTTCGGTGCGCTGCTCGATTGGGCGATGATTATTTTGAATCCGCTCGAGCCGTGGCCCGGTTCGCTGTGCCTGCCGGCGGCGGAAAAGCACGACGTAAAACTCATCACGCGCGTCGTGGATTACGGCGGTCTTTTCCACGACGACGTGAAGCCGGGGCACCAGTTCGGCGAGCGCGATCACCGCACTTTCCGGCCCGCAGGCTGGGTCGAGGCGGGGAACAAAAGGCTCGAACCGATGCGGGAAATCGCTGCGCGCCACGGGCTGACGATACTCCAGCTTTCGTGCCTGTGGAATCTCAGCCACGCGCCGGTGCGAAGCGTGATTCCGACGATGATCCAGGAGGTCGGCGCAGATGCGAAACCCATCGAAGCGAAGATCGACGAACTCGCCGCCATGCCTGAGCTGAGGCTGAGCGCCGACGAAATGGAGGAGCTGCGCCGTATCGGCGACAACACCGGCTGCATGACGCTGAAAGGCGGTAATCCAGAGCACACCGGGGAGCCGCTGCCCGATCGTTGGAGCCTCACGAACGACCTCACGCTCGTTGCCCAGCGCTGGCACATCGACCCCGCCAGCGCGCTCGTCTGCACGCACGGCAAGGCGGCGTAAAAGCGGCTCGCCTTTCGCGGTGTGGCGCGCTTTGTTTCGGCGTCACATTTCCCAAACACCCGCTCGATCCGCTCCCATGAAATTGCCCGCCATTCTCCTCGTCCTCCTCGCGCTCGCGGCCTCGCCTTTCGCCCAAGAGCCGGACAAAGCCGCGCTGCGTGAGAAGGCGCAGAAGCTCGCCGACGGGCTGAATTATCAAAAGGGCGAGATCACGTTGAAAGGCGGGCTGGCGAAGATTCGTGTGCCGGAGGAGTTCCGGTATCTCGACAGCAAGGACGCGAACACGGTGCTCTCGCGGTTGTGGGGAAATCCGCCCAACAACGACACGCTCGGGCTGATCGTGCCGGCGAAAATCAGCGTGGCGAGTGATGAGGTTTGGGCGGTGATTATCACGTATGACGAGGACGGCTATGTGAAGGACGACGAGGCGGCGAAGATGGATTACGACAAGCTGATCCAGCAGATGCGCGAGGGCACGAGCGAGGCGAGTAAAGAGCGGGAAAAATCGGGCTATTCGAGCATCGAACTGATCGGCTGGGCCACGCCGCCGCGGTATGACCAGGGCACGCACAAAATGTATTGGGCGAAGGAGCTGAAATTCGGCGGCAGCCGGGAGAACACGCTCAACTACAACATCCGCATGCTCGGGCGTCGCGGCGTGCTGGTGCTGAACGCGGTTGCGGGGATGTCGCAACTCCAAGAGATCGAGTCGGCGACCCCGGCGGTGCTGGCGATGGTCGATTTCCAAGAAGGGCATCGCTACACAGATTTCAACGCCTCGACGGACAAAGTGGCGACCTACGGGCTCGCGGCGCTAGTGGTGGGCGGGCTCGCGGCGAAAGCGGGGCTTTTCAAGGGGCTGCTCGTGGCGCTGCTCGCGGCGAAAAAGTTGGTGATTGTGGGATTCGTTGCGGTTGCGGCTTGGTTCAAAAAAGTCTTCGGGAAAAAGGCGTAGGGCCGCCGGGGTGAAAATGGGCTCGTGATTTCCACATAAAGAGCCAGTCTCCCGTGCATGAGGACACCGTTCTGGCGACGAGCTTTTTGCACCCTGCTGTGGGGTGTCTGTGTTTGTGGATTGATCCCGCGGGCCGCCGCCGGGCCGAGTCCTGCGCTGGCGTCCGCTCGCATCGAGCGCGAGCCCGTCGAGTCGAGCAGCCTCGTGAGCATCGGCTTCGTCCGCGAGGCGCGGATCCTCGAAATCGAATTCCGATCCGGCGCGATCTACCAGTATCTTGGGGTGCCGCAGAGCGTTTTTGAGCAATTGAAAAAGGCCGAATCGAAAGGGCGCTACTTTGCGCAGTCGATTCGGGGAAAATACGAGTTCCGTCGCATCGAAAGTGTCTCCAAATGAGGATGACCAAAGACGAGATTCTGCTCGTAGTGATCGTGCTACTCGCATTCACCGTCGGAGCTGCAGCGAAGCACTATCGAAGCTCCCATCCTCATGTGCAAGCCGTGGCCCAACCGACGCCATCGCGCGCTGTCGTGCGATCCACCGGATCTGCGGAAAAAGGCCGGGCGAGATAGCGCGG
>JANXSB010000442.1 GCA_025352865.1 Chthoniobacter sp.
TTTGTGGACAAGGTCAGCTGGCGATGGTGCTTCTACATCCAGGTCGCGCTCGGTGTGGTCACGATCAGCATCTCGCACTTCATCGAGCACCTGCTTTTCAAAGGCACCAAGCGGCGCACCGCGAAAAAGATCACCGAATCCGTCGAGGGCCTCGGCGGCTACCTCAATGCCTTCACCACCGAGGACCACACCTGCTACTACGCCAAGGCCGCCGCCCGCCACCTCCCGCAGCTCTGCGACGTCATCGCCGACATGTATCTCGACAGCAAATTCGAGCCCGTCGAGATCGAGCGCGAGCGCGAGGTCATCCGCGAAGAAATCCTCATGTACCGCGACCATCCCGCGCAGCACGCGCAGGAGCTTTTGACCGAAACGATGTGGCCCGGCCACCCGCTCGGCCGCGCACTCACCGGCACCGTCGAAACCATCGGTCGGATGAAACGACCCGACCTGATCGGCTTCCAGCGCCGCCACTACAATGGCGCGACCACCATCGTCACCGTCGCCGGTCCGGTCTATCACGACCGTGTTGTCGAGCTGCTCTCTCCGCTCCTCGCCCGGCTCCCGCGCGGACACTCCCCGCGCTTCGTCCGCAGCCACCCCGAGCAGGGTGCCGCCAGGCTTTCGCTCTTCACCCAGGAGACCGAGCAGACCCATCTCGCGATGGGCTTCCACGCCTTTGGCCGCGCCGACGAGCGCCGCTTCGCCCTCAAGCTCCTCTCAGTCATTCTCGGCGAAAACATGAGTTCGCGCCTTTTTCAAAAGCTCCGCGAGCGCCACGGTTTTTGCTACAGCGTGCAGTCGAGCATGGTCACGCTCGCCGACACCGGAGCCATCCAGATTTCCGCCGGGCTCGACGCTGCAAATCTCGAAAAAGCCACCCGTCTCATCCTCCGCGAAATCCAGGGCATCTGCGAAAAAGCACCGGGCCGCACCGAACTGAAAAAGGCACAGGACTACACCATCGGGCAGACCATCATGGGTCTCGAATCCACCTCGAACCAGATCATGTGGATGGGCGAAAGCCTCCTCGGCTACAACCGCGTCCTCTGCCCCGTCGAGATCGAGCGCAAACTCCTCGCCGTCACCCCCGCCGACATCCAGCGCGTGGCCTGCCACTGCCTGAACCGCGCCCGCCTCGGCGTAGCCGTCGTCGGCCCGGTCAAAGGCGAGGACAAAATCCGCGGCTGGCTGTCTTAACAGACTTTGTTCATTGGCGTTTGATGACTTTGCGTGTGGCAAGATCGAGCTACGGCCCGAGCTGGACTTTGTAAAAGCGCTGGCTCATGCCCGCAGAGGCAGCGTCAGAGTAAGTCGTGGAGGTCGCCGGCGCGATGGCGGCGGGGATGGTGGCGAGTGTCTGCCAGGTGCCGCCGAGGGTGTTTTGATAGAGGATAATGTATTGCTTTCCGGGCACGCTGGGCCAGCTCACGGTAAAGGCCGCAGCTAGGTTCGGGCGCGCGAGCGTGGCGGTGAGGCGGGAAGTGGCATCCTTCGGATTCGTGCCGGCGAGGAACTCCTGGTAGTTGGTCATGCCATCGCCGTCGAAGTCGCCGCCCGCGGTCTGGGCGAGGCTGCCAAAGGTCTGCATCTCCCATGTGTCGAGCATGCCATCCTGATCGGAGTCATCGGGGACGACGGTGACGTTGTCAAAGGTGGCTTCGTTGAGCTGCGCGGCATCGTGAGAGTTGACGAAGAGGCCGGCACTGACCGTTGTCGCCATGGCGATCGTTTGCGCGGGGCCGAGGGGCGTCCAGGTGCTGCCGTCGGCTGAGCAGAAAGGGGTGAAAGTATTTCCTTTGCGCACGATGCGCACCCACGGGCCGGTGGCGATGTTGGCGACCTGTTGCGCGCTGCTGGTTCCGGTCGTGGCTGTGCGGACGATGGATTCCATGATCCGGCTTTCCATCCAATGCGCGGTGATGTGTCGCGCATCGGTGGCGAGCGTCTCGCGCAGCATCACACCGGCTTTGCAGAAGGTGTTCGTGTCTTCCATGTTGCGGATGTGCGCGGTGATCGTGCCGTCGCCGACCAGCGCCTGGTAGGTGAAGTGAAACTGATCGGCGGTGCTCCAGACATCCGCCCCGGTGCCGACCACGCTAAAGGTCGTGCCGCGATGCCCCGCCTGGCCGGCGAGCGCGGGCGTGCCCACATCGCCATGCACCCACGGCGCGGCGGTGGGCTCGTAGAGATAGCAATCGTCCACATACACGTTGGCCGTGCCGGTGGTGTATGGGTACCAGATATAGACGGCCGCTGTGGTGTTAGTCGCGCCGGTGGTGAACTCCACGGTGCCGCGCGTATAAGTCCCCCCTGAGACGACCTCGGTCCATTTCTCAGTGCCGCCAAAGTCCTTCACGCCGAAGCGCACGCCGGGCGCGGCGTTCTTGGCCCAGCCGGAAAAGCGATAAGTCGTGTTCGGCTTCAGCCCTACGACATCCTGCCCCGCGCCTGTCGCGACATGCGCGGCCCCGTTAATGGCCAGGGAGTAACCGCCACTGCGCGCGTTGTTATTCACCACGGCCTGCGCGCCATAGGTCGTGCCATTGCCCGTCCAGTAGTAGTAAGTGTCCGCACTTTCAAAGCCGCCGTCGAGCAGCGCGGCGGCGGGGCGCACGTTGAAGTCATCGACCACGGTGTCGCCCCACATCGTCGTCATGGAGGCGAAGACACTGGCCGTGGTGTTCACCGGGCCGGTGGTGAAAGGCAGCATGGCCTGGGTGAAGCCGTTGCTGCTGATGTCCTGTTTCACTTCCGTGCCGCCGTAGTTTTTCACGCCGAGGCGCACGTACGGCCAGGAGGCTGCGCCCACGTTTCCCCAGCCCGTGAAGATGTAGTCGGCATTGGATCGGAGCCCGTAGATGAGTTGATCCGCATAGCAGTCGGTGGCGTTGTCCTTGTGCAGCCGCATGCCGCGACTGCCACCGCGGCCTTGCCCGCCGTTGACACTCGTATTGCCGGAGCGCGTCCACGGGCCGTTCCACGTCTCGAAGTTGCCGTTATAGACATACTGGTTGCGTTTCCACACGCGCACATAGTCAAAGAGCGTGTCGTGCCACCACGAGTTCTGCCCGCTTTGCACCCCGCTGTTGAGGATGAAATACATCGGGTCCGTCGGCACCCGGTCGCCGCTCGTCTGCCAGCGCTGATCCGTGCCGTCCTTGTAAATCGCCATCCGCCCCGGCGACCAGTCGAGCGCCCAGGTGTGCCACGCATCCTGCACCGAGGAGTCATAGGTGTTCACATCATCCCATGACGTGCTCCCGCTGTTATTCCAAGCCAGCCCCGTGTGCATGCGATTGCTCTCGCTTTTGAACCACTCCATCACATCCACCTCCGGCGGCCACCCATTCATCAGCATCCAAAACGCCGGCCAGCTCCCGGTCGCGCCGCTCACCTTGGCACTCACCTCGGAGTAGCCATAGGCGTAGTCGAACTTTCCCTGCGAATAGATCATCCCTTCGGAAAACGGCTGCGTCGTCCCATCGCTCGCCAGGAAACTGCCGGGCCGCACGCCGAGCACGAGATTGCCGGTGCCATCGACATAGGAATCCACCGCCCGGATGGTGCTCGCGTAACTGCTGTTGTGATGCGTGCCGCCCCACGGGAGCTGGCCCCAGCCCCACTTCGCCGCATCGAGCCCCGCGGCATTCGTGCCGTTGAAATCATCGCTCCAGATCAGCGTGTGCATCGACGCCGCACCGGGCGGATTCGCGCGCGTGACCGCCGCGCCGGCGAGCAGCACGGCGCAGCCGGCGGCGAGAGAGGAAAAGTGGGTGCGCATGGGAG